>NZ_JBFULT010000006.1:0-49689 GCF_054049755.1 Bradyrhizobium sp. P5_C11_2 | reverse complement strand
TCCCGGCGGCGTGACGTGGTCGAGGCAGGCCGTGTGGGAGAGGAGAAGCGTGCTCATCAGGTCGGGCTCATGGGATGCGGGCTCTTGACGTCGCTTGGCGCATCCGGCGCCAAAACGCAACGCAAAACGCAATCTATGCGTTCGGCCGGGAATGGCAAACGGTGGTTCCGTTCCGGCCCGGTTGATCCAGATCAATTCGAGCGAAGGATGCGGCTGAGCGGCAGGGGGCCGATCGGTCCGTGCGCTTTGAAGAATGCAAACAGCGCGTCCGCATCGTAGCCGCCATATTGCGGCGAAGCACCTTGCTTGGCGGCCGTGAAGCCGTCGCCGCCGACGGCGAGGTAGTCGTTGAGCGTGACGCGGTAGCCGCTTGCCGGCTCGAGCGGCTTGCCGTCGAGCGTCATCGTCTCGGTCACGACGCGCTCGCCGAACGGCTTCGCCGCGTCCCAGGTATAACTGAACCCGTTCGACACCTGGAGGATTCGCGGCCGTTTCGGATCGAGCCATTGCTGCTCGAGCATGTCCTTGAGCTGGGCGCCGGTGAGCGTCATGGTGACGAGGCGGTTGCGGAACGGCTGGCTCGCGAACAGGTCGCCAAAGGACACCGCGCCGTTCTCCTTCGGAGCGATGTCGGTGCGGATGCCGCCGGGATTGGTGAGCGCGATCACCGCGCCGCCGTCCTTCGCGGCCTTCGTCGCGGCGAGCTGCGCGTCCGCGATGACGTCACCGAGCGCGCTCTCGCCGGCCTCGTTCGGCACGCGCGACAGCGTCTGCGTCACCGATCCGGCCGGGCGATTGGCGATCGGGGCGGCGAGCTTGTCATAGGCCTCGATCAGCGCGGTCTGCTCGGGGTCCGTGGCCAGCGAGGCATTCGCCACGATGACGTTCTCGGCGTTGGCGCTGACGATGTCGCGCGTGGCCGGATCGAGCTTGAGATCGATCGCGGTGACCAGCGTGCCGTATTTGTCGCCGCTGGTGACGAGCCGTCCGTCGATGTCGCAGACATAGGCGCGATGGGTGTGGCCGCTGACGACGACGTCGACGGCGCGGTCGAACTTTTTCACGATATCGACGATCGGCCCCGTAATGGCCGGGCATTCATTGTAGTCGCCGGCAGGCTCGCCGCCCTGGTGGATCAGCACCACGATCGCCTCGACGCCGCGCGCCTTCAGTTGCGGCACGAGCGCGTTCACAGTCTCGGCTTCGTCGCGGAATTCGAGGCCGGCGATGCCCGCCGGCGAGACGATGCCCGCGGTTTCCTTCAAGGCGAGGCCGATGAAGGCTATGGGGATGCCGTCGAACTCCCGGATCTCGTAGGGCGGCAGCACGCTCTTGCCGGTCGTGGTCTCGATGGTGGAGGCCGCGAGGTAGTGGAATTTCGCGCCGGTGAAGGGATGCGGCCCCTGGCAGCCGTCGACCGGATGGCAGCCGCCGTTCTGCATCCTGAGCAGCTCGGTCTTGCCCTCGTCGAATTCGTGATTGCCGACCGAGGTGATCGCAAGCCCCATCATCGACAGCGACTCGATCGAGGGCTCGTCGTGAAACATCGCCGACAGGAACGGGCTCGCCCCGATCAGGTCACCGGCGGCGACGAAGATCGTGTTCCTGTGCCCTTCGCGCAATTGCCTGACCAGCGTGGCCATGTATTCGGCCCCGCCGGCCGCCACCATCACCTTCTTGGCCTTGTCCTCGGGATCGCCGATGCGGATGCCGCCCGGCGGCGGCCGCAAATTGCCGTGGAAATCGTTGATCGCGAGGATGCGCAGCTCGACCGGCGCGGCGGTCTGGGCCGACGCGGGGAGGGCGGAGGCGAGCGCGAGGGCAGCAAGGATGGGGCGGGAGATGTATCGCATGGAACAAGATTAGTGGTTTCGCACGAAGATTTCACGAAGCTTCTCGCCGTCATTCCGGGTTCGCGACTCCGTCGCGCCCCGGAATGACGATCGTGGGTGTCTAGCGCCTCTTCCTGTTCGCGAACGCATTGAACGCGGCGGTCGCTTCGTCCGACTTCAGCCGCTCGCCGAACAGATGGCTTTCCTGGTCGATGCGGCGGGTGAGCTCTTCCGGCGCGGCGCGCAGCAATTTGCGCGAGATCGCAACCGCCTCGGCCGGAATCTTGCAGATCTCGCGCGCCACCTTGCGGGCTTCGACCTCGGTATGTCCAGGCGAGACCACGGTGTTGACGAAGCCCGCGGCGTGCGCCTCCGCCGCGGTGAAGGTCCGTCCCATCACCAGCATCGCAAAGGCGCGCTGGTAGCCCATCGTGTTCGGCATCAGCAGGCTGGAAGCGCCGACCGGCACCAGCCCGAGATGGATATAGGGCGCGGAAAAGGTCGCCGCGGTCGATGCCAGCACATAGTCGCAGTGGAACAGCATCACGGTGCCCATGCCGATCGACGCGCCGTCCACGGCCGCGATGATCGGCTTGACGTTGAGGGCGAGCGAGTAGAGGAAGCGCGCGCCGTCCGTCAGCGTCTCGGAGCTCGCCCCGCCGGCCTGCATGAAATCGTCGATGTCGTCGCCGGCGGTGAATACGCCGGAACCGCCGGTGATGATCATGCAGCGAATGTCGGGATTGTTCTGTGCGGTGTCGATCGCACGGCTCATCTCGCGATACATGTCCTGCGTGATTGCGTTTTTCTTGCTCGGCCGGCGCAGGGTGATCACGCGCGTTGCGCGCTCTTCGGTGACGACGATATTGCCGTTCGACATGAGAGCCCCCCTGCGGTCGCCGCGGCGCTTGCCGGTGGCGTGTCTCGCTTGCTTCAGCCTACATCATCCCACGGGCGTGCCAATCCGCCCGCTCGACCTTTTCGACGGGAATCCCCGTGAGCCCGGCCACGGCGCTCGTGCCATCGCTGCATCGTCCGGGAACTGCACTGCAATGGATCGCGCGACCACATGACCTTACATGCTGTTGCGCGTTGCAACAATCGGCTACAATGTTTCAATTGAAAAACCGGTGGTTGTACGGCACGATGTCCCGTCTCGTTCCATTTGGTCGATTGCGTGATTGATGATTGCCGCAACGGACGTTGACGAATCCTCGCTGCATTATCGCGGTTGGCGCGTGGTGCTGGCCTGTTTCCTGATGGCCTTCTTCATGTTCGGCTTCGGCCTCTACGGCCAGGGCGTCTATCTCGCGGAACTCCAGCGCACGCATGGCTGGCCGGGCACGCTGGTCTCCGCCGCCAGCACGTTCTCGTTTCTGCTGACCTCCGTCCTCGTCATCTTCACCGACAATCTCCTGGCGCGCATCGGGCTGCGATCGCTGATCCTGTGCGGTTTGTCGGCGCTCGGCGCCTCGACCGTGCTGCTGGCACTGATGCAGACGCCCTGGCAGCTCTATCTCGCCTACGCGCTGATGTCGGTCGGCTGGACCGGCATGGGCACCGTCGTGATCGCAACCGTGCTGAATTCCTGGTTCGAACGGCGTCGCGGGCTCGCGCTCAGCCTCGCCTTCAACGGCGCGACCTGCGGCGGCATCGTCCTCGTTCCGCTGCTGCTGACGCTGACCGGCAGCATCGGCTTYCGCTCCGCCATGCTTGCCGCGACGATGGCGATGGTGGTGCTGGTGTTGCCGGTGGTCGTGATCTTCACCGGCTGGCCGGCCGAGATGCCGCTGGCATCGGGCGGACGTCCGTCCGGCGGCGGCACGGCCGCGCCGGCCGTTCACTCGCGCAAGGCGCTGCTCGCCAATGCAGCGTTCTGGACCATGGTGCTGCCGATCGCGATCGCGCTGATGGCGCAGATGGGATTCATCATCCACCAGGTGACGTTTCTCGAGCCGCTCGTCGGCCGCTACGCCGCCGGCCTCGCGGTCACCATCATGGCGGCGATGGCCGTGGTCGGCCGCCTGTCGCTCGGCCTGTTCGTCGACCGGCTCGATCCGCGGCTTGCCTGCGCGGCCTCGATGACGAGCCAGGCTGCGGCGCTGTTCGTTCTCGTGCAGAGCACGAGCCCGACGGTGCTGCTGGTGTGCTGCGCCGTCTACGGCTTTTCGATCGGCAACATGATCACGTTCCCGCCTTTGATCATCCAGCGCGAGATCGGTGCCAGCGCCTTCGCCGCCGCGATGGGATTGGGGACCTCGATCAGCGGCATCGTCAGCGCCTTCGGCCCCGGCATCGTCGGCCTCGTGCACAGCCTGACCGGCAACTACACGACGGCGTTCGCGCTGTGCGTCGTGCTCGATCTCGTCGCGGCGTCGACCGTGCTGTGGCGGCCGGGGCGAAACGGAGCGTGCGTAACGGGATGAGTTGGCTCGGAGCACGCAATATTCTAGGTGTCGTCCCGGCGAAGGCCGGGACCCATACCGCGTGATCCATCGACAGTGTCTGGATCGCAGTACCGCGGTAAGACCGCTTAACTGCCAATCTTCGCCAAACTGCTCCCTGTGGTTATGGGTCCCGGCCTTCGCCGGGACGACACCGAATGTTTGGCAGGCATTGCCCCACCTACCCCAGCAACACCGCATCCGCCGCCGCGACCGACTCCGCGCTCTCCGTCACCGTCCGCTCCAGCGCGCCAGCCTGCACCGTGATGTTCTCGGCGAAGAAGCGCGCAAGCGAGACGTAACGCGGCGCGTCCGTATTGCCGTCGGCTTTCGCGGCGAGCGCCTCGGACGCCAGCATGCAGCCGCCGAGCGTGGCGCCGAACTGCTGGAGATAGGGCGTGGCGCCTGCGAGCGCCTCGTTCGGCGCGGACGCAACCCGCTCCAGAAGCCACTTGCTGGTGCGGGTCAGCGCCTCCAGCGCCTCGCGCAGCTTTGTGCCGGTGGTGCCGAAGGCGGGATCGTTGGAGGCTTCGACCTGTTTGACGATGCCGGAAAGCTCCGACACCAGCGCCCACACCGCAGCGCCGCCGTTGGCCGCGAGCTTGCGCGTCACAAGGTCGATCGCCTGGATGCCGTTGGTGCCCTCGTAGATCGTGGTGATGCGGGCGTCACGATAGTGCTGCGCCGCGCCGGTCTCCTCGATGAAGCCCATGCCGCCATGCACCTGCACGCCGAGATAGGCGACCTCGTTGCCGACATCGGTGGAATAGGCCTTTGCCAGCGGCGTCAGCAGCGCGGCGCGCGCGGCGGCGTCTGCCCGCACCTTGGCGTCGCTGGCGCGCGTGGAGACGTCGAGCGCGACCGCGGTCGCATAGCAGATGGTGCGCGCCGCGGCGGTCTGCGCCCGCATCCGCATCAGCATGCGCTTGATGTCGGGATGCACGAAGATCGCGTCCGAGCCGTCGCCCTTGCTGCCGACGGCGCGGCCCTGCTTGCGCTCCTGCGCGTAGGCGAGGGCCTGCTGATAGGCACGGTCGGCGACGCCGACGCCTTCGAGGCCGACGCCGAGGCGGGCCTGGTTCATCATCGTGAACATGCAGCGCATGCCCTGGTTCTCTTCCCCGATCAGGAAGCCGATCGCGCCGCCATGATCGCCCATGGTCATGGTGCAGGTGGGGGAGGCGTGCATGCCGAGCTTGTGCTCGACGCCAGAGGCAAAAATGTCATTGCGCGCGCCGAGCGAGCCGTCTGCATTGACCATGAACTTCGGCACCAGGAACAGCGAGATCCCCTTGGTGCCGGCCGGCGCGTCCGGCAGGCGGGCCAGCACGAAATGCACGATGTTGTCGGTCATGTCGTGCTCGCCATAGGTGATGAAGATCTTCGTCCCCTTGATGCGATAGGTGCCGTCGCCTTCACGCTCCGCGCGGGTGCGCAGCGCGCCGACGTCGGAGCCGGCCTGCGACTCGGTGAGCTGCATCGTGCCGGTCCATTCGCCGGTGACGAGCTTCTCGAGATAGACGGTCTTGAGTTCGTCGCTGCCATGCGCATCCAGCGCCTCGATCGCCGAGGCCGTCAGCAGCGGGCAGAGCCCGAACGCGAGGTTGGAGGCGCTCCAGATCTCGGTGCAGGCGGCGTTGATCGCGATCGGCAGGCCCTGGCCGCCGAAATCCTCCGGCCCGGACACCGCGTTCCAGCCGCCGTCGGTCCAGCGCTTGTAGGCGTCCGGCCAGCCCGGTGCGGTCGTGACCTTGCCGTCGGCGAGCTTGATGCCGTGCTCGTCGCCGACGCTGTTGAGCGGCGCCAGCACCTCCGAAGCGAACTTGCCGGCTTCCTCCAGCACGGCCGTGACGATCTCGGTGTCGAAATCGCCGTAATGGCCGGCCTCCACGGCGGCCTTCAGGCCCGCGCCATGGTTGAGCGACAACAGCATGTCAGAGATTGGCGCGCGGTAGGTCATGGCTTGCTCCCGTGGACAGGTTTGGCGCCGTATTCCCATGAAACGCCGGAGGTCTCAACTGCCGGGGCGGCCGGTCGCTACCGGAACAGACCGGAGGTCGGACCCATATTAGAGTGTGCCACGGTCAGCCCCGAGACGGTGGTATTTTGCCCCGCCAGGCGGTTGAAATGCCGCGCCGCTCCCTATAGACCGGCTGCGACTGGACGGAATCTGCGGTAGCCGGTTTTCCGCCGTTCCGTCAGTGGCCTGTTGGGGCGTAGCCAAGCGGTAAGGCAGCGGATTTTGATTCCGCCATTCGGAGGTTCGATCCCTCCCGCCCCAGCCAGGGATCGTCCGGTCCGCGAGACGACGGGATCGCGCCCTGCAGCTCCCGGTGCTTACTCGGTCGCTTCCATGTGGTTTCGGTCCACGACCCCCAGCGTCCGCAGCACCATGCCGTCGACAATCGCCGTCGACTCGCTTGGACGCAAATAGATCGCCGTGGACTTGAGCAGCCATGGCAACACCGCCTGCTCGAGCCGCTCCTCATAGGCGTGGCGCATCATGTCAAATGCCTGCAGGCCGGGGCCCGCCAGGATGACATGGTGTGGGCGCAGCACCGATATCGTTGCGGCGACCGCCTCTGCAAGCGCGCGGCCTGCCTGCTGGAACAGGTGTTCGAAACGGGGATCCCCGCCCAGTGCTCGCTCGCGCAGCAGCGCCATCTGCGCCTCGGACGGCTGCTGCGAGTCCGCCGGCGGCAGGTCGAGAAAGGTGCGGGCGTCGCGGTAGAGCGCATAGTCGGCAAGATAAGCCTCGATGCAGCCGCGCTGGCCGCAGCGGCATTGCGGACCGTCCGGGGCCAGCTTGACATGGCCGATCTCGCTGCCGGCGCCCCAGCGCGCCTCGCCGTCGACGACGACGCCCATCCCGATGCCGTGACCGACCATGATCGTGGCTGAGAGGCCCTGCGCCAGCGCCGGTTCAGTGGCTGTGAGGGCCAGGGCAACTGCAACAGCGTCGTTCGCCATCACGACCTCGACGCCGAACGCCTGACGTAGCGGCGTCGCCAGATCGACGTCGTTGATCGACAGCGCCGGACTCCACAGAGTCCGGCCGGTGTCGGCGTTCACGATGCCCTGGAGCGCAATCCCGATTCCCAACAGCTGATGGCGCGGCGTCGCCGTCGCTTCAAGCATCGCATTGATCTGCGCGATCATGAGATCGCACAACGCGCCTGCGTCGAGCGCGCGCGTCGGGAGCGCAAGTCGCGACTGCGCCAGGCCAGAGCCCCTGAAATCCGCAATCAGCGTCTCAATCAGGTTCATGCGCACAGAGATTGCGATGATGCGCCCGAACTCCGGGTTCAGGGTCAGCAGCACGGCCGGCCGGCCGCGGCGACGGCCGTTCAGCGCGTCCGCATCCTCTTCGTCGGTATCGTCGGACCACGAGGTTGCCGCAGTCTCGGTCTCGCACAGCAGCTCTTCCGCGATCAGTCTCGATGTCAGGCCCGAAATGGCGGGGAAGCTCAGTCCCGTGCTCCGGGCGAGCTCGACACGCGGCAGCGGCCCCTGACGTCGCAAGACTTCGACGAGGCGGCCGCGGTTCGATCCGCGCGCCATGCTTGAAACGCGTCTCGGCTGCTCAGTTTGGTCAACCATACTGTCCCTTTAATTCAGATGGTGAAATTAATAATGGCCCGCGGCCAAGAGTGTGATCGAAAAAGCACATCGGAGGGCTCTCGCAGCGAGCCGTATTTACTATCATCATACCTTGTGTACTATTTAAGCTTGAAGAAGGTGCAAGTACATCCCGAATCGGATGATTGGCTCTGCGACATTTCTTCGCTGTGTAAATAAAATAAGGGCGCAAAAGCGCCGTGAAGCCCTCATGCGAGGGCGACCAAGGGAGGTGCAGATGAACGGATCAGTGACGAAATTGATGGTGCCGCTGCTCGCGACCGCCGCCGCGCTGGCGATGGCCACGGGGATGGCGCAGGCCCAGCAGAAAAAGACCATCGCGCTGGTGACCAATGTCGCGGCCGACTTCTGGACCATCGCCGGCCGCGGGCTCGAGAAGGCGCAGAAGGAGCACCCGGACTACAATATCGAATTGATCGTCACCAATGAAGGAACGGCGGCGGGCCAGCGGCGCGAGCTGGACGACCTGCTGGTGCGCGGCGTTGCCGGCATCTCCATCTCGGTCGACGATGCGGCGCATGCCACCGAACAGCTCAACAAGGTTGCGGCCAAGACCGTGTTGATCACGACGGATAGCGACGCGCCGCAGAGCAATCGTCTCGCCTATATCGGCACCGACAACGTCGCGGCCGGGCGGCAAGCAGGCGAGGAGATCAAGAAGGCGTTGCCGAACGGCGGCAAGATCGCGCTGTTTGTCGGCACGATGGATGCGGACAACGCCCGCGAGCGGGTGCAGGGTATCAAGGAAGCGATCGCCGGCACCAAGGTCGAGCTGGTCGACGTGTTCACCGACCAGGTGGACTTCGCCAAGGCCAAGGCGAATATGGAGAACGTGCTGGTCAAATATCCCGACATTGCACTGCTGTCCGGCCTTTGGAGCTACGAGACACCGCTGATCTATGACGCGGTCAAGGCGGCGGGCAAGGCCGGCAAGGTGAAGATCGTCGGCTTCGACGAGGACCAGCGCACGCTGCGCGGCGTTTCCGACGGCACGATCGAGTCGACCGTGGTGCAGCAGCCCTACGAGTTCGGCTATCTCTCCGCCACCAACATCATCAAGACGCTGAACGGCGACAAGTCCTGGATCCCGGCGGACGGCAAGCTGATCGTCCCGACCAAGGTGATCAGCAAGTCCAACGTCGGGGACTTCACCGCAAATCTGAAGGTCCTGCTGAAGAAGTGACTGTCAGCGGCTTTCGACGCCCGGCTGCCGCAGCCGCCGGGCGTCGTGCGGGAGGAAGTGGATGGCGGAAACCCTGTTCGAGCTCGCCGGGATCAGCAAGTCCTATCCCGGGGTCATGGCCCTCGACGATGTCAGCCTGCGCGTGTGCCGCGGCGAAGTATTGGGCCTGATCGGTGAGAACGGCGCCGGCAAGTCGACGCTGATGCGCGTGCTGGGCGGCGTGATCGCGCCGAGCGAGGGCGTGATCCGCATCGGCGGCAACGACCATGCCCGGATGACGGTGAGCGAGGCGACCAAGGCCGGCATCGCCTTCGTGCATCAGGAGCTGAACCTGTTCGAAAATCTCGACGTCGCCGCGAACGTCTTCATCGGACGCGAGCAGCTTGTCGGCGGCCCGCTGAAGCTGGTGGACAATGCGCAGATGCGCGCCCGCGTGAGGCCGCTGCTGGAGCGGCTGGGCGCCGAGTTCACCCCGGACACGCTGGTCGACGATTTGTCCATCGCCGAGCGCCAGATGGTGGAGATCGCCAAGGCGCTCTCGATCGACGCCCGCGTGATCATCATGGACGAGCCGACCTCCAGCCTGACAATTTCGGAGACTGAACGGCTGCTGGAGGTGATTGCCGATCTGAAGGCGCACGGCATCGCGGTGATCTATATCTCTCACCGGCTCGGCGAGATCATGACCTGCGCCGACCGCGTCGTGGTGCTGCGCGACGGGCGCACGGTTGGGGAGCTGGCGCGGGACGAGCTAAGCCACGCCGCAATGATCCGGCTGATGATCGGCCGCGACCTGAAAGCGCTGCATACGCCGCCGAAACGGCCGTCGCAGCCGGGCGGCTGCGACATCGTCGGCCTCGTGACATCGGCCTTTCCCGACCGGCGGATTGATCTATCCGTGCGGCATGGCGAGATTCTCGGCCTGGCGGGGCTCGTGGGCGCCGGCCGCACCTCTCTTGCCCGCACCGCCTTCGGCATCGACCCGCCGTTGGGTGGCGAGATCAGGATCGACAACGCACCGGTCGGTGTCGCATCGCCGCGCGACGCGATCAGGCAGGGGATCTATCTGGTGCCGGAGGATCGCAAGAAATCCGGGCTCGTGCTGGAGCTGCCGATCCGGGAGAACGTGACGCTGGCCAGCCTGCTGAATTATGCACGGATGTGGCTGGTCAACGGCGCGGCCGAGCGCAAGGTCGCGAAAGAGCAGGTGAGGCGCCTGTCCATCAAGGCGCCAGGCATCGATATGGAGGCCGTGACGCTCTCCGGCGGCAACCAGCAGAAAGTCGTGCTGGGCAAGTGGCTGTCCATGCGGCCGCGCGTGATGTTCTTCGACGAGCCGACCCGGGGAATCGACGTCGGGGCCAAGAGCGAGATTTACGCGCTGATGCGCGAGCTCGCCGACCAGGGCGTCGCGATCGTCATGATCTCCTCGGACATGGAGGAGGTCATCGGCGTCTCCGACCGCGTGGCGGTGATGCACGAAGGACATGTCAGCGGCGTGCTCGAGCGCCCGCAGTTCAGCGAATACAACGTGTTGCGGCTGGCGATGGGCCAAGCGCTGGAAACCGTGGAAGCCGCCGCGCCATGATCAAGAAGGAGCTCGGCCTCGCACTGCTGCTGGTGGTGATCTCCGTCATCACGGGTGCGATCAATCCAGCCTTCCTGTCGCTGGTGAACCTGCTGAACATGGCCAATCTGATCGGCCTGTTCGGTGTGTTCGCGCTTGGCGAGGGGCTCGTGATCATCACCGGAGGCATCGACCTTTCGCTTGGCTCGATGTTCGCGCTGCTCGGCGTCGTTTTCATCGACCTTCTGACGACCTATCAGGTTCCCTGGCCTTTCGCGCTCCTCGCCGTGCTGCTGGGCGGGCTGGCGCTGGGCGGCATCCAGGGTTTTCTGGTCACCCGGCTGAAGATGCAGCCCTTCATCGTGACGCTGTGCGGATTGCTGATCTACCGCGGCGCTGCCCGCTACTATACGTCCGATTCAACGCGCGGCTTCGGCTACGGTGACGAGGCCGCGACACTGAGCAACATCGCCTCCGGCAATGTTGCGGGTGTCCCGAACACCTTCATTCTCCTGATCATCCTGGCGCTGATCCTCGGCGTGCTGCTGCACCGCTCGGTCTACGGGCGCTGGCTCTATGCTGTCGGCAAGAACGAGGAGGCGGCGCGCTTCTCGGGCATCAGCACAAATCTCGTGATCGCAACCGCCTATATCATCAGCGGCGGGCTCGCCGGAGTTTCAACGGTCCTGTTCGTGTTCTACACGAACTCGGTTTCCCCGAGCTCCTTCGGCAATTTTTACGAGCTCTACGCGATCGCGGCTGCCGTCCTGGGCGGGTGCAGCCTGCGCGGCGGCGAGGGCTCCATTCTCGGTATCGTGCTCGGGACCGCGCTGCTGCAGGTGCTGCAGAATCTCGTGAACATCCTGGGCATCCCCAATTCGCTGAACTTCGCGGTGATGGGGACGGTCATTCTGATCGGCGTGTTGGCGGATCATCAACTACAGGCCCGTCGGCGGCGCAAGCTGGCGTTGGCCGGCCTCGTCCGCACGGCGCCGAAATCGACACTGGTGCAGGGACAAGGCGCCTCACCGCGCGCCGCGGATGCATTGCCGGCGAGAACGGGTGATCAGGCATGACAGATCCACGCTCCAGTCGAAAGGCCGCTTCGGCGGCCGCTGGGGAGGGAGCGCGTTCCAGGCTCGAGGGCTTTGGACAGGGACGTGACGTAAGAACAAGCAAAGCCGGGGACGGCGGGAGGACGAGTAAAATGTTGCGCAGGTTTGTAGACACGGCACGCGTGTGCGGTGTGGGGATTGCATTGTCATCGCTGCTAGGCGGTGCAGTGCATGCGGCCGACTTTTCAACGAAAGCTGCTCCGGTTCCTTATGCTGAAGACGATTTCTGGACGAGACCGTATCTATTCGGCGATCTCGGCAGGACGCAGCTGAAGGAGCGGGGCATCGATCTGGGCCTGACGCTGGGTAACGAATCCGTCGGCAACGTCACGGGTGGAAGCAGGAACACCGCAGCCAACGCCGGTCAGCTGTGGTTTGGCGCGAAGCTCGACATGGGGAAGCTTGCCGGCATTCAGGGCGGCACCGTCGGTCTCACGCTGGTCGACCGCTTCGGCAAGAATCTGAATACCGAAGCGGACATTCCCGCCCTGCAACTGACCAACGAAGTGTTCGGCCGCGGCAATATTCTGCGCCTGACACAGCTCTACTACTCGCAGAAGCTCTTCGATGACCGCCTCGAACTCAAGGGCGGCCGTCTTCCCGTCGGCTCCGACTTCTTCTTCGGTCTGTGCGAGTTCATCAACCTGACCTTCTGCGGCGGCCAGCCCGGCAACATCCAGGGTGGCTACATCTACAACTGGCCGGTGAGCCAGTGGGCCGGTGTCGTCCACTACAAGCTGGCCCCGGAATTCACGATTTCGGTCGGCGTCTACGACGCCAATCCGAATTATCTGACGACGGACGACGCGACCACTTACTTCCTGCCGGGCATCCCCGCCTCGAGCCGCGCCAGTGGCGTGATGGTGCCGGTGGAGTTGGTGTGGGCGCCGAGCGGACCCTTGAACGGGACCTGGAGATTGGGCGGCTGGTACGACAGCGCGTCGACCATTGATGGTGGCCTTCCCGGTATCATCTCCACCATCCCCGGCACCGGCGGTGTCCCGGATCAGAATCTCGGGGATCAACGCGGCCGCTACGGCGTCTATGAGTCCATCCTTCAGCGTCTGACCGTTGACGGTCCCGGCGCGCAGGGTTGGTACACCTTCCTCAACACGACTGTCGCCGATCACCGGACGTCGTACCAGGACTATCAGATCGCCCTCGGCTTCCGRCATACCGGAACGTTCAGCTGGCGGCCCCAGGACGAAGTGGGCTTCGCGGTGGGCACGACCCACGTGAACTCGGCTGCCCTCAGCCCCAACGCCGGCGGCAACGAAGTTCCGATCGAAGTCTGGTATGGATGGCAGGCGACCGGCTGGTTGAACCTCAAGTTCGACGCACAGTATGTGATCAATCCCGGCGGGCGCGGCTATAACGCCGTGGGCGTGAAGACCGACAACGCCGTGGTTCTTGGATTGCGCACCGAGGTCCACTTCTGATGTGACGGTCAACTCCGATGCGAAAAGGGGCATGCCCGTCGACGGGCATGCCGAGAAGTCCCATCGGAGCGCACGCAACATGCGGTCCCCTCAGCGGCGCCGCCTCGCAAGGAGCCGCGCCGGGCGGCCCACCGGATAGGGTCGCCTCAGGAATTCGTGGGGCTTCGGATCGCCGCGCCGGGATCGATCGTCGGCGATAGCTGACGGCGTTCGGCGGGGCGCGCGACCAGCAGATACAGAATCAGGGCGAGAAGCGAGGATGCCGCCATCACGGCCGTCATCGACAGCGCCGTTCGTCCGTCGAAGCGAACCGCGACCAGCCCGCTCGATATCGCGCCTGCGGTCAGCTGGATGCTTCCGGCGGCGGCGCTGACGGCGCCCGCGATCTCCGGAAGACGCTGCATGGTCGCACTCATCACGTTCGGCACGCTGAGCCCGAAGCCGAATGCCACCATCATCAGGAGCACGACCACGAACGAAGTGGGCATCCAGCCGGCCAATGTCATCGCGAGCAGGGCGATGCTGGCCGTGGCCGACAGCGTCAGCCCGGTTGCGAGCGTGCGCGCCGACGATATTCCGCGCCGGCCAAGCTGACCGTCGAGAAAGGCGCCGGCCATGACCGCCCCCGAGCAGGCGCTGAAGATCAGGCCGTATTGTTCGGGGCGCAGCCCGACGGCGCCAACGAAGAACAGCGAGGCGCCGGTGACGTAAGCAAACACCGTCGCACCGCCTGCGGCGCCGACCAGGATGTAGGCGAACGAAACCGGATGGGTCACGACCCGGCGATAGCTGTCGATCGCGTCCGAAAGTGCCAGGCGACTGGAGCGCTCCGTCGTCGCGCTCTCGGCGAAGCGAAACAGGACCACCACCAGCAGCATGAGACCGATTCCCGCCTGGGCCGCATAGATCGATCGCCAGCCGGCGACCGCCAGCAGGGCGGCGCCGGCCGTCGGTGCGATCACGGTCGCGACGTTGACCGCGACCATGACGTTGGCGATCTTGCCGCGCGCGGCGTTGCCGTCGAAGAGATCGCGAATGATGGCAAAGGTCGTCGCCGTTGCAGCGGCGCCGATGCCCTGAACGAAGCGGCACAGCAGCAGGACCGGTAGCGAGGAGGCCCTGGCGCAGCCAAGGCTCGCGGCAACGAACAGTGCGAGGCCGAAGGCCAGAATTGGCTTGCGGCCCAGCCGGTCGGAGACCGGCCCGTAAATCAGTGGCGCGGTGGCGAGGCTGAGCATGAAGGTGCTCATCGTCAGCCCGACATCCGAAGCACTCGTGCCGAGCGTGGCGCCGGTGGCAGCCAGCGCCGGCAGGTTGATGTCGATGCCGGAATAGGGCACGGCCGCGAGAAAGCCGAGCAGCAACGTGAACGCAAAGGAGTCTGGTTCGATCCGCATGGACGAGCATCCGGTGACATGTGATGAATTTTCGCGAAGCGATGGAGCGCGGTCGCCCCGCCCTCCATCGCTCCGTTCACAAGAGCGATCAGGCGCGCCGGCCGGCACGTCGCGCCTGGCTCGCTGCGGCCGCGCGGAGGCGCGACACGTCAGTCTCGTCGGTCACGAGTTCGCCGATGATCCGAAGAATCTCCGACCGCGTATCGATCTCGGCAAACTCGTCCGCGATCTGCGTTGCGCGGAATTGATAGCGCGGCTGGTCGAGCACCGTCCGCACCGCCTCGCGCAAGGCCTCCGGCGTCGGCTCGTTGGTGGCGAGGTTGATGCCGACGCCGGACCACGCGACCCGCGCGTTGACGTCGGCCTTGTCCTCGGTCAGTCCCGCGGTGACCAGCGGGATGCCGAAGCTCAAGGCCTGGTTCACACTGCCATAGCCGCCATTGGTGACGAGCACGTCGACGTTCGGCAGCAGCCATTCGAACGGCAGATAGCTGGCGATGCGTGCGTTCGACGGGACCTTGCCGGGGATGGCGTCGACCGGACGGCCGCCCGCGGTCGCGATCACCAGGATGTCGGGCTCGTCGGCAAGCGCCGCCAGCGTCGGGGCGACCAGCAGGTTGAAATTGTGATTGGCCACCGTTCCCTGCGTCACCAGAACGATCTTGCGTGTACCGTCGAGTTCTTCGGCCCAGGACGGCGGCGGGACCTGGTTGGCGATGATCGGAGGCGTGCCGACGAAATGCACGGAGGATGGGATCTCGCGCGGAAATTCGAAACTGGGCACCGACAATTGCAGATAGGCATCGCCGAGCGCGACYACGGAATGAAAAAGCGGCATCGCGATCGGTCCGACGCCGAAGGTCTTCAAGGCGCGGTTCAGGCGCAGCGACACCGGTTGATCGACCGCCGCATCATAGTCCCGCGCCAAGGCCGCATATTGATCGCGCTCCTGGTCGGTCTTTGCCGGCGGCAAGCCGAGGAAATTGGGCGCGCCGTCCTCGCGTGCCCAATGCAGAAACGAGGTCCCGCAGAGCGCGATGGGAGGCCGCTGCGAGCGCGGGCCGAGCAGCATCGGCAATACGCCGAACAGCATGTCGTCGGCGACGATGATGTCCGCGGGAAATTGCCGCAACGCTTGCATCAGCCCCTGGTGCTGACCGGGAATGGCGTCGACGAAGATGCGCTCGCAGGCAACGCGCAACCACTCCAGTCCCGGCGGAATGTCTTTCAGCTCGGGGACCACCGAGAGGATCTCGCGCAGGTCGAAGTCCACGCTTTCGGGCAGGGGAAAGAATTTGACGCCACTGGCTTCGACGCGGGCACGAAAAGCGGTACCCGTCAGGAAGGCGATCTCGTGGCCTTCCGTGCGCAGGATTTGCGTGATCGCCAGCAGCGGATTGAGATGGCCCGTCGCGGGTGTCGAAGCGATAAGTATCTTCATGGGAGTTGACCTCTTGATGATCGATACACGGTCGCCACAGGGCGGCCGGTCGAGTGAGCAGAGGCAATTGAAGGGATCGCCGTTACGCCAAGGCTTCCGATGGCCGCGAAATGGTTACGGCGGCAACGCATCGTGACGCTGCCAAGGCCGGTGACGCTGCGCCGCCGGCGACCGATTTGTCTTGGATTACATTTGTAACGCGGGCGACCCGCGGTGAAACCGCGCGGAAACGCCACCTTGCTAGTCCAGTGCATCGCCGCCTGGCGCGCGTCGCAGACATTTCAGCGTCGGCGCTGGCCGGAAGTGATTATTGACGACCGAGATGTCGCGCGACGTTGACAGCGCCCAAATCATTGAGGAGCGGAATGCAGAATATTGTCACCTTGATTGCGATGGTTTCTTTCATCGGGCTTCTGGTCTGGTTGGGCGTTCGCGCCTTCCGCGCGAAGCGTCCTCGGTTGAGATGGTGCGGGGTGGCKCTGGCGGCGATGCTGGCTGTCCCCGTGTCCGGCGTCAGCGCCTTGACCGTGGCGGGTATCGTCCGGCAACACGCGCGCTCCGCGCCGATCCCCGATGTGAAGGTTGAGGCGACATCGGATCAAATTGCCCGCGGCAAGGCGGTGGCCGACGGATTTTGCGCGGGTTGTCACTCCAAGACCGGGGTGCTGTCGGGCGGCGGCGACGTCGGCAAGGATCTCCCGGTTCCCATCGGCTCGTTCGTACCTGCCAATCTGACGCCGGCCGGGGCCCTGAAGCATTGGTCCGACGGCGAGATCTTTCGCGCCATTCGCAATGGCATCGACGCGCGGGGGCGATGGCTTGCGATCATGTCCTTTACCAATGCCGGCCGGCTCAGCGACGACGACACCAAGGCCGTGATCGCCTACATCCGCAGCTTGCCCGCGAGCGGCGAACAGACCCCGGATCCTCCGGATCGTTTCAGCCTGCTGGGTTTGGCGATGCTGGGCGCCGGACTGTTGCCGGACGCCAAGCCGGTCTTCACCGGTGTGATCATCGCGCCGCCGAAGGGGCCGACGGCGCGCTATGGCAGGTACCTGCTGTCCTACCAGGACTGCCGTGAATGTCACGGCGAGGACCTCGCCGGTGGAGTGCCCGGCCAATTGCCGCCGCTCGGACCCGACCTCGGTATCGTCAAGGATTGGAGCCAGGCGCAGTTCATCACCACCATGCGCACAGGTGTCGACCCGAACGGGCATCGGCTCGACGAGCAAATGCCGTGGCGGCCGATCGGGCGGATGGATGACGACGAGCTGGCCGCGATCTACCAGTACCTGGCGGCTCTGCCGCCTTCTTGACGACGCGGCGCAGTCCGCGGGAGCTGCGGCCTCGCCCGGCTTCGACGTCACGCGCGCATCGAATGCGCCGGAGCACGACGGCATCTGCAGTGAGTACGCAACCCCGCCATCAGTTTTGCGCAGCCGGTCGCAGTCGCTGAGCGATGCACAGCCAGCAAACCTGCTATCGCCTAAAAGTAGTAAGAGTTGGGATCACAATTATTCACGTATGCGACATCCCGCGGAATTGGCCGCAGAAATACCCCGTTGCGACGTCACCAAAATGTCGTGGCGGTCTCGGCGCGTGTCGAGCGCCTCGGGTGTTCCATAGTTTTTTCGAGCGATTCCAGTTTGGACGGAATCAATATCATTTCACCACAGCCGACGTTGACGTTCGCGGATCTCAAGTACAGCTCACAATCTTAAGTGCAGCTCGGTTGGCGACGGCGAGTTTTGAGAGTGCGGTATGCTTGCAGATATTGGCCACATCATCGTCGTCGATGACGATCCGACGTTGCGGCAAATGGTGATCAAGTACCTGGAGGAGCACAATGTCCCGAGCAGGGCGGCCTCCAACAGATCCGAGTTGAACCACTATCTGGAGGGTGGCCAGCCCAGCCTGATCATCCTCGATCTTCGGCTTGGTCAAGACGACGGTCTGGATCTGTTGAGGGAGATCCGTTCGCGTTCCGACGTGCCGGTCATCATCACGACCGGCCACCGCCCCGATGAGATCGATCGCATCGTCGGCCTCGAACTCGGCGCTGACGATTACATCATCAAGCCGTTTTCCCTGAGAGAACTGCTGGCGCGCGTCCGCGCGGTGTTGCGGCGGCAGGAGATGGGACGTGCTGCGCGCGCCCGCGATCCCGAACGTGGGGGCTATCGCTTCAGCGGCTGGAAGCTCGAACGCCGCAGCCGAAAGCTCACCGATCCCAATGAGACGCCGGTGCCGTTAAGCAAGGGAGAATACGCGTTGTTGCTGGCCTTTCTCGAGGCGCCGCAGCGTCCCCTGACCCGCGAGCATTTGCTGCAGGCGACCCGTATCCATGAAGATATTTTCGATCGCAGCATCGACGTTCAGGTGTTGCGGCTGCGGCGCAAGCTGGAGACCGATCCCAGCGCGCCGCGCGTCATTCAGACCGAGCGCGGCGTCGGCTATGTCTTCGCGGTTCCGGTCGATCCGTTCTAAAGGTGGCTGACGGATTGCAATTGTAGTCTTTTCGCCGGCTGCGGTGACCTCGGCGTAACAGCGGGCCCCCAGATTGCCTCCCACGAACAGCGTGTGGGAGATTTACGATGAAGAAGCATTCTCACAGTGTGAGCAGCGTTGCCTTGGCGGGTATGAAACGTGGCGGCCCGGGCTGGGTCGCGTGGTCCGATGGCGGCGGCATGGTTCGTTMGGGCCCTGCCTTCACCGCGAGGCATCGATTGCCCGATACCGGCTCGCGTCCGACCGAGCCGGTCGCCACGTCCTGGTGGGCGGTCTTTGGGTCTCTGATGGAAGGCTTTGCGCTTTACGGCGCGGCAATGCATCCGATCGCAGCCGCGCCGGTTCACGCGATGCTGGAGGCCGCGCGGGATTGCCAGCTATCCTCGGCCGGTCGTGAGCGGCCTGATCCGGCGCTGAAGAGCGGTCGCGATGAAGCTGATGACAATGGCAATGTCGTCAGGCTCGAGCGCGTCGGGTCACGCGATGCGCAGCCGGAACGAGGCTGGGACCGGCTGCACGCACTCGGTGAGACCCTTATGGCGCTGCCGGCGCACTGGCGCCGCGAGCGCGAGATCAACAGGGCCGTTGCGGCGCTGATGGAACTCGATGACCGGACATTGCGGGACCTTGGAATTGCCGGCCGGTCGGAAATCGAGCGAGTGGTGAGGTACTGTCGTGATTGCTGATGCAGTTTACCTTGCCTTGGTGGCGTGGGACCTCTGTCATGCCGCGGGCCGTTCGATCATCTCGACCGGCCTCCGGTCCCGCAGCATATGGCGGCCACGTTCGCGAAATCATCCAGCTTCGATCAAAACTCCTTGAGCAGACGCGACAATTTTCGCTTCAACCCCACATTGCTGGTCGTGCAGCAAATGGCCAGATTTCGCGGCGCTGGGCCAGGTGCCCGCCTTCTGCGTTGCTCGATCGTGATTGGCGCGCTGATCCTGTGCTGTCTGGAGGTCTCTCCGGCACCGTCGCAGCCGCCGGCAGCGCCTGCGTCGGTCCGCAAGGACGAGCCCATCACGCCTCTTCCGGCGGCTCCCGCCATCGATCCGCGGAAGGTCAAACTCGGAGAACGACTGTTCACCGATCGCAGGCTTTCGCAGGACAACTCACGCAGTTGCGCGTCCTGTCACGATATCGCGACCAACGGCGCGAGCCCGAAGCCGCATGATTTCGGTCTCGACGGTGTCGAGATTTCGCTCAATACGCTCACGGTCTTCAATTCGGCGCTCAGCTTTCGCTTCGGTTGGGAAGGGAAGTTCCGCACCGTCGAGGCCGATGTCAATGCGTCGCTGGAAAGCCCGCGCACCATGGGCAGCAGCGCGGACGAGATCGCGGAAAAGCTCGATGCCGATCCCGAAATGCGCAACGCATTCTTCGCGGCTTATGGCCGCGGTCCGGAGGGCGACGATGTCGTCGACGCGCTGGCAAATTTCGAACGCACGCTGGTCACGCCCGGCAGCAAGTTCGATCGCTGGTTGACAGGCGACGACGCGGCGTTGTCGGCCGACGAGCTGGACGGGTACCGGCTGTTCAAATCGCTGGGCTGTGTGTCATGTCACCAGGGCGTCAACGTCGGCGCCAATCTGTTCCAGCGCCACGGCATATTCCACCCTCTCGCGTCGCCCGAGCCCAGAATTCTGCGCGTGCCGAGCCTGCGCAACGTCGCGACGACGCCGCCGTATTTTCATGACGGCAGCGCGCCGACGCTCGATGATGCGGTTCGCAAGATGGCCTTTGCCCAATTGAACGCGACGCTGACGGACCAGCAGGCCAAGGCGATCGTCGCCTTTCTGAACAGCCTGACCGGCCTCTATCGCGGCGCGCCCGTCGGAGGTCCACCATGAAATTCGCGCCCGCTGCGATTGGGGTAATGGTCGTGCTGGCCCTGCTGACATGGCTTTTGCTGAACGGGCTGAACATCAATTCGGTACGTTATGACAGTCAGCTCCACGCGCTTGGAGACTTCACCCGGTTCGAACGCGGGATGACCAGGGAGGTGCTTACCGCGCGCGCCGGCCTGTCGCGCAACTATGACGGGCTGGTGCGGATGGCGGATGCCTATGACGATGCCCTGACGCGGCTGCGCGAAACGGCGGGTCTCAACGCCGAAGAAACCAGGGCTATCGACGTTCTGTCGGCGCGTGCCCGCCGGCAGGAGGCGCTGATCGAGCGGTTCAAGAGCAGTAACGCATTGCTGCAGAACTCCTTTGCCTATTTCGGTCTGTTCAGCGACAAGCTGGCCGATTCGGATCGCCGGCCGCTGGTCACGGCGGCCTCCGCCTTGGCGGCGGCCATGCTGCGCCTGACCCTCGATACGTCGGACGTCGCGGCCCGCCAGGTGCAGGATCGATTGGAAGAGTTGGCGGTCCTGCAACCGCCGCCGGAGGAGAAAGAGTCGGTCCACGCGCTTCTGACCCACGGGCAGATGCTGCATGACCTCCTGCCGGACATCGACAACATCCTGAAGGCGCTTGTCGCCGAATCGAACAACCGCGAGCAGGATGCCCTCCTGGCGTTGATCACGAAGCGCCAGCTCAATGCGCGGGCCTCGGCGCGCAGGGTCCGTCTGTTGCAGTTCGTGACGTCGCTGCTGCTGCTCTGCGGCATCGTCTATTTCGGATTGCTGTTGCGCAGGCGGGCCGTCGCGCTGCGCCGCCGCGCGGCCTTCGAGCACGTCATTGCCAATATCTCGATGCGGTTCATCAATTCGAACCGCGAGAGGATCGCCGGCGATGTCGAGAAGGCGCTGCAACAGCTCGCGGGATGCATCGGCGCCGATCGCGCCTATTTCGCTTACGCGACCGGCGCGTCGACGAGCTCCTATCGATGGGCCCGCGACGGCATCGAATTCGGGCCGGGCTGGCCTGAGCGCGCGCTGAGCGTCGCACCGCGATTTGACGGCGGCGAAGGCGGCATCATCTTTATCCCCAAGGTAAAGGCCTCGGATCCCGACGACAGCATGAACCTGCTGGAAGATGCCGGCGTGGGTGGCTGGCTTTGCATCACGGCGGTCTACGGACACCGCGATGCAATCCTCGGCTTCGATGCCGTGCCGGACGGCGCGCTCAAATACTGGTCCGAAGTCTCGCTGTTTCGCATGGCGTTCGACGCCATCGGCAACGCGATCCGCCGGGCGCGGCTCGAAGGCGAGAAGGCTCGCCTGCAGGCGAGCCTGCAACAGGCGCGTCGAATGGAGACCATCGGAACGTTTGCCAGCGGTATCGCCCACAACTTCAACAATATCGTCGGAGCGATCCTCGGCTACGCCGAGATAGCCGATGCACGGCTCCGGTCCGGAGGCCAGACGGCCGCCAGCCTCGCGGAGATCCGCCGCGCAGGCGAGCGGGCGCGCGAACTGGTCGAACAGATTCTCAGCTTCGGCCGCCACCGCGAGGGCATGCATGAGCGCGTCTGCGTCAAGACCCTGGTCGACGAAACCAGATCGCTGCTGGCCGCATCGTTACCTTCGCACGTCAAACTCGAGGTGAGGGAGGCGGCCGAAATGGCCACGGTGATGGGCGAGCCCGCCCAATTGCAGCAGGTGATCTTGAATCTGTGCAACAATGCGGCACAGGCGATGACCGAGCCGGGTCGCATCG
Source organism: Bradyrhizobium sp. P5_C11_2 (assembly GCF_054049755.1). Lineage (NCBI taxonomy): Bacteria > Pseudomonadati > Pseudomonadota > Alphaproteobacteria > Hyphomicrobiales > Nitrobacteraceae > Bradyrhizobium > Bradyrhizobium sp. P5_C11_2. Next base: position 27,519 of record NZ_JBFULT010000006.1, on the reverse strand, counting down.
AACTCCGCATCGAGGTGCGCGATCTTCTGCGGCCATTGCCGGTCGGACAAGGCGACGTCGGCCCCGGCCGCTTCACCGTCATTTCGGTCGCCGATCCGGGGCCGGGGATGGATGCGGCGACGCTGGAGCGGATCTTCGAGCCGTTCTTCACCACCCGCCCGGACGGCAACGGCGTCGGGCTCGCAACGGTTCGCGAGATCGTCGAGCAACATGGCGGCGCCGTCGGGGTGCAGAGCGAGCCGGATGTCGGTACGCGTTTCGACGTCTGGCTGCCAGCCGCCAAACCCGATGAGCCGGAGCCGGTTCAGCACGGCCCCGATCTGGCGTTCCGTGGCGCAGGCGAAACCGTGCTGGTGCTCGACACCGACCGCCGCCGTCTGCTGCGCCATGAGGAAATCCTTGCGGCGTTGGGTTATGAGCCGGTTGGCTTTACCAAGCTCGGGGAGGCGATCGCCGCCTGCCGGGCCGCGCAAACCCGTTTCGACGCGGCGCTGGTGTGTCATCTGCCCGGCGGCTCCTCGCTCGGTCTGGCGGCGGCGTTGCACGATGCCGCGCCGGCATTGCCGATGATCTTGGCCAGTCCTTCGACGCGCGACTTGGCGATGCCGTCGCTGGAGACGTCCGGCATCACCGAGCTCGTTCATCACCCGCTGATGTCGGCGGAGCTTGCCGGCGTCCTGGCGCGGAGCCTGGCGTCGTCGGCCGCGAACGGACGAGTCAGGCGAACCGGCGCGGCGCCGTAGGCGAGCGGTTTCAGTGGTAACGCGATGTCGCCGCGGGCGAAACGGTCGAGTAGCCGGGACCTCCTATCCATCACATGCGCATCGGCGCAGTGTCACCAGCGATAGGAGAATGATGATGTCAATCAGACTTGGCGTGACCGTCGTGGCAGCTACATTCCTGTTCGGATCAGTTTCCAGCCTCAAGGCTGGCGGAAGCGCGCCCGCGACCGTTGCCTCTCCCGGCAGTATCCCTGCGACAAGGCTCGCGGACCTGGTTCGACAGGCTCCCGTCGGTCACCGACAGCCGCGGCGCGGCGACGCGCTCGAGTCCGCGCAAATGTCGCCCGAAGACACAAGGCTGCGGCAGCTCGACGACGAGATCGACCGCAGGCTGATCATCTGCCGCGGTTGCTGATGGCTTCAGAACGTGACGGTTGCGCGCGCCGCAAGGCGCGCGTTCGCTGCTCCCTATCCCTCGTACTGATCCGGCCCCATCGCCCACGACGCCTGATCATGCCCGAACGCATAATTGCGGTTGTTGATCGCCGGATTGCGGTTGACCATCGGCCGCATGAACATCGGGTGGGTCGCGCTACGCACCTCGTGCTCGACCGTGAACAGCGGCTTGCCGCTGCCGAGGTCGACGATGTCGCAAAACCGGTACTGATACTGATTGTCCTCGCGGGAGATCAGGTCGCGCGCCAACAGCTTGCGGTAAGGGCCGGAGAAGTCGGTGATGTACATCTGCACATGGTGGCCGTCATAGTCGGGTTGCGGCCGGTCGGTCTCGCGGAACAAGAGGTGCTGGTCGCGGCCGGTCTTCACCGCCGCGACCGTGCCGTCGCCGTTTCGCAAGCCGGCAGGCATGCCCATGATCTCCGGATAAAAGGCACAAATCGCAGGCGCCGTTCCGACCGGCACGTCGAATTCGACATAGGGGATGCCGAGCGTGATGCGGCCGAAGCGTGCCGCGTCCGGCTCGTAGCAGCGCAGGCGGTTGCCCCACGGACAGGTCGCCTCGACATAGCCATTGTGCTCGGCGAATGCGAACGCCGTGCCCTCGAGCTTTTTGGCGACCGACGCCAGCCGCCCCAGCAGTGCCTCGCGGCCCTCGATCACCAGCCCGGTATGACCGCGCAGCACCTGCGGGCTGCCGCTCGGCAAATGAAACTGGCTCCGTCCGGCATTGATCCACATGTTGGTGTCGGACACCATCAGATAGGGATCGCGGGTAAGCCCGAGTCCCGTGACGTAGAATAAGGTCGCCAGGCGCTGATCCGGGACCTGGATGTTGACATGCTCGAAATGAATCGCGTTGCCGAGATCTTCAGTGGACCGATCGAATTGTTGGGGCATGGATGCGGCTCTGGGGTGGGGGGCGGACACGCCATATTAGAGCAGAACGTCGGCCAGTCGAAACCGTCGGGCGATCACGTCTGCTGATGGAGCCATGCTGTCGGCCACCTTGCCGCGACGACCATTCCCTGTAATCTGGCGGAAACATCAGGGAAGGGATCGATGGGGGGAGTTCTGGAAGGCGTTCGCGTCCTGGATTTCGGCCGCTATATCGCCGGGCCGTATTGCGCGACGTTGCTGGCCGAATTCGGCGCCGAGGTCATTCGCGTCGAAAAGCGCGACGGCAGCGAGGATCGCTTCGTGGCCCCGGTCGGCGAGGATGGCGAAGGCGCGCTGTTTCTCCAGATCAACCGCAACAAGAAGTGCATCACGCTCGATCCGATGAAGCCGGAGGGGCAGGAGGTGATGCGCCGGCTGGTGGCGACCGCCGACGTCGTCGTCGCCAATCTGCCGCCGCAGACCCTGCGCGCGATGAAGCTCGACTACGACTCGCTGAAGGCGATCAAGCCCGACATCATCCTGACCACGGCAACCGCTTTCGGCGGGCCGGGGCCCTGGTCCGACCGCGTCGGCTTCGACGGTGTCGGGCAGGTCATGTCGGGGTCGGTGTACATGACCGGCGCCGGCGATCCGCCTTACCGGGCCGCAGTCAACTGGGTCGATTTCGGAACCGCGCTGCACTGCGCGTTCGGGACCCTCGCCGCGCTGATCGAGCGCGGCAAATCCGGGCGCGGGCAGGTCGTCGAGGGCGCGTTGCTCGCGACCGCGCTGTCCTTCACCAACGCCACGCTGATCGAGCAGGCCGTGATCAATGTCAATCGCGTCCCGACCGGCAATCTCGGCCAGACCGCAGCTCCAGCCGACATCTACCGCACCAGGGACGGCTGGGTGCTCTGCCAGGTCACGGGGCATCCGCTGTTCAAGCGCTGGGCGAAGCTGATGGGTGAGGAGGAGCAATGGCTGAGCGATCCGCGCTTTGCCGATGACATCACGCGCGGCAACAACGGCCCCGTCATTAGCCAGCGGATGGCGCGCTGGTGCGCCGAACGCACCACGCAGGAGGCGGTCGACACGCTGGGCAAGGCGATGATTCCGACCGGGCCCGTGCTGAGCCCGCAACAGGCGCTGGATCATCCGCATATCCGCGCCACCGGCTTCATGCAGGATGTCGATTATCCGGGCCTGCCGAAACCCGCGCCGGTCGTGCGCGCCGCCGTCCGGCTGTCGGAAACGCCGGGTGAGATCGTGACGCGTCCGCCGCTGCTCGGCGAGCACACCGATCTCGTCCTGGCAGAGCTAGGCTATGATGCGGCGGAAATCGCGGCGCTCCGGCAGGCGGGCGTCGTCTAGCGGAGACGCGGCGTAGTCAATATCCTGCAGACCATCGATCAGCAGGTCGTCCATCGATTTGATGTCCTTGGTGAGCRTCCCAGAATCGTACGTCTCTTTTTTGCAATGACGGGCGTGGAACGCCGGGAGCCGCCTGCGGTTCCTATTCTGAGGCCGGAGAGGGAGGATCGACATGGTCGACGAACGCTTTGCCACGCTGCTGGGCCAGGCCGCCATGGATGTCTGGGGCGATATGCCGCGCGATGTTCAGGAGGCGCTGTTCGAGACGGCCATGAAGGGGCGTGCCGCGGATCGTGAGGCCCTGGCGCGGCTGCTGCACGACCGCCACCCGCGTACCGCGCATCCCGCCAAGCCGGCGTGAGGAGGCGGCACCGTCTCGAGCGTGCGGTGCCCCGGCAGGATCCGGTGACCGCGGAGGAACTGGTGGCGTTCTGGCGAGAGGAGGGATAAACCTCACGTCTGTCGTGACGACCGGCCGCTTGACCTCACGCGATGTCTCGCGTTTGCCGGCGAACTTTCACGTGACGCCAGACTTGATGGGAGGCGTGCGTTCGCACGGCAAATCCCCTATCCATGACGATGAATCGCCGAATCGAGATTGGTTCGGCTCGCGTGCAAGTGACGATTGTTGACGACCAGAAACGGATTAACGTGCGGCATCCRAAAAAAGCGCGGCTGGCGAAGAGCTTGCTGGCCAAGAGTTCGCCAGCCAAGAGTTCGCTAGCCAAGAGTTCGCTAGCCAAGAGTTCGCGAGCCAGGACTGCTCCGACCAGGACTGTTCCGACCAGGACTTCGCCAAAGACGAGCAAGGCGTCGCAACGCGCCACGATCTCGTCGTCATCGCCCCTTGGCATGATGGCGCTTCATCTGCTGGAACAATGGAAGCAGTCCGCCCGCAGCGGCCTGGTGTTCCTCGCCGAGAATGAGAACAGGGCGGAGCGGCTCGGCAGCATCATTCATGCGCTCGACCCGTCCTGCGAGGTCCTGGTGTTTCCGCGATTGAACACCCTGCCGTTCGATCAATTGGAGCCATCGCGCGAAATCGCCGGACGTCGCGCCTCGGTCCTCAGGCGTCTCGCGAAATCCAGAAGGCCGATCTTTCTCGTCTCGACCGCGGAGGCCGTGATGGAGCGCCTGCCGCCGCCGGCGAGCCTGTCGCGTCTGAATATGAGCTTGAAGGTCGGCGGCGCGTTCTCCGAGCGGGACCTTCAGGCGCGTCTCGAAGCCCTGGGATATGATCTCGACGACGAGCCGGGCTATCCGGGCGGCGTCCTGTTTCATGGCCAGACGTTCGAGATATTTCCCGCCGGCGCGCTTGGTCCGTTCCGGATCGAGCATTCGGGCCGTGCAATACGCCGGATCGTGGCGTTCGACCCGAAAGAGCACGACATCATCTTCGAGACCAGGGAGCTTCTCGTCGATCCGATGTCGGAGCGGCTCGCCTTCGCCGGCAAGCGCGGCAAGCGCGCGACGCTGTTCGACTATTGCGGGCGCGCCAAATGGATCGCCGATGCCGGGGTGGCGTTGCACGCCGACGGCTGGCTGAGCACGATCGAGGAGGCGGCGGGCCGCGCCGACCGAGAGCGCGAATATCTGGGACGGCGCGATTGGAAGCAGGCGACCAGGGGCATGAAAGTGATGCCGCGGACGGCTCCCTTCCAGCCCACGCCGGAGTTTTCGAAGCTGACGGCCTCCAGAAAAGCCCTGCGTGCCTTCGTCGAGGAGACGCGGCGAGCCGGTTCGCGACTGATCCTCGTCGCCTCGCAGGAGGAGGATCTGCGTGCGATGGAGCGGATGAGCGGCGTCAAGGCGGAGCGTCTCGCGGATTGGGACGAGGTGACGAGCGGACGCAATCGCGATGCGGCGATCCTGGCCGATCTCGACGCGGGTTTTGTCGTGCCCGGGAAGAAGGCTCTTGTCGTCGTGACGGCTTCCGACGTGCTCGGCAGCCGGGCTCACCATCCGCAGCCGATGGCCAGGGCCTGGAGCACGCCGTTCGATCATGCCGACGTGCCGGAACAGGGCACGGCGGTCGTTCATCTCCAGCGCGGCCTCGCCGTGCTCGATGGCTTGCAGACCGTGAACACGGGCGGCGGCGCGTTGCGGGAGATGATCCGGCTTGCGTTCGCGGGAGACAATGCGGTTCTCGTGCCGCCGCCTGATCTGGCGTTGATGTGGCCTTATGCGGACGAACCCGGCAAGCTGGCGCTCGACAAGGCGGATGGAAGCACGTGGTGGGCCCGCCGCACCGAGGCCGAGCGGGAGATCCAGGTCGCCGGCAAGGTGCTCGCCAAGCACATCAGCCAGCGCCGCCGCCGGCGGGCCGCGAAGCTGGTTCCACCGGGGTCGGTCTACGAGAAATTCGTGGCGCGCTTCCCGTTTTTCACCACGACCGATCAGGCCAAGGCCGTCCGGGATGTCCTGGATGATCTTGCCTCCGGCCATCCGATGGACCGGGTGATCTGTGGCGACGTGGGATTCGGCAAGACCGAGGTGGCGCTGCGGGCGGCGGCCGCCGTGGCGCTGTCGGGAAAGCAGGTGGTGATCGCGGTGCCGACGACCGTCCTGGCACGACAGCACGTCGCGACCTTCCGCAAGCGTTTCGCCCCGTTCGACATCGAGGTCGGGAGCCTGTCGCGGGCCGCATCGGGCGCGGAGATGCGCGAGACGAAGGAGGGCTTGCGAAGCGGCCGGATGAAAGTCGTGGTCGGAACGCAGGCGCTTGCTTCGAAGGACGTCAAGTTCGCCGATCTCGGCCTCGTCATCATCGACGAGGAGCAGCATTTTGGTGCAGCCGAGAAGGCCAAGCTCTCCGGATTGGCCAAGGGCGTCCACACGCTTTGGATGAGCGCCACGCCGATTCCGCGGACCCTGGCCGCAGGTCTTGCCGGCTTCAGGGACCTCAGCATCATCGCCTCGCCGCCGGTTCATCGGCTTCCGGTCGCAACCAAGATCGCTCCGTTGTCGGATGCGGCCATCGCCTCGGCGTTGCTGCGGGAGCAAAGGCGCCACGGGCAGAGCTTCCTGGTCTGTCCGCGCATCCAGGATCTGGATCCCTTGTTGGCACGCGTGCAGGCGGTGGCGCCGGATCTGCGCATCGTCTGTCTCCATGGCAAATTGCCTGCCGACGAGATCGACGACCGGATGATGAGCTTCGTCGAGGGCGAGGCCGATGTTCTGCTCGCGACCAACATCGTCGAGAGCGGTCTCGACATCCCGCGTGCGAATACGATCGTGGTCTGCTGGCCCGAAAAGTTCGGTCTTGCCCAACTTCACCAGCTCCGCGGGCGGGTCGGGCGCAGCGGAATACGCGCCTTCGCATATCTGCTGACCGAGTCGCTCGCCGAGCAGTCCGAGAAGCGGCTGGCTGTTCTGGAAGAGTTCAGCCGGCCGGGCGCGGGCTTTGCCATCAGCGAACGCGATCTCGATCTCAGGGGTGCGGGGGACCTGTTTTCGGAGCAGCAATCCGGCCATATCCAGGTCTTCGGGCCCGTGCTCTACAGCCATCTCCTGAAAATGGCCTCGGAGAAGGCCGATGACGGCAGGGCGGCGGTGTGGGTGCCCGACCTCAATCTGCCGGTCGCGGACATGCTTCCGCAAACCTACGTGCAGTCGGAGCCGGTGCGGCTCGAACTCTATGCCCGCGCCGCGAGGTGTCGCAGCGAGGATGATCTCGATGATCTGGAGGAGGAAACCTCCCGCCGTTTCGGGCCGCTGCCGCCGATGGCCCGCGACTTCTTCGCCGCGGCCAGACTGAGACTCGATTGCAAGCGGAGAGGCATCATCCGCCTGGACGTCGGGCCCGGGGCGGTGGCTGCGACCTTCCTGCCGGGACGATTGCGGAAATCCAAGGGAAAATCCGCGGGACGATCGCTGCAACGCGACGGCGATCGTGTCGTCTATCACAGTCAGACCCGGGATGCGCCGTTCGACAGCGTCGAAGAGTTGTTCGATCTTCTCGACGATTCCTGATGGCGGCGGCCGGTCTGTTTCGCTAGTTCGCGCTCAACGCCGTCTTGGCGACCTCGGCCATCCAGCGCGATGCCACCGGCAGGATCGCATCGTTGAAATCGTAGCGCGGGCCGTGCAGCTCGGCGCCGTCGCGCAATTCCCCGTTGCCGATCCAGACGAAGGCGCCCGGTCGCTGCTGGAGGTAATGGGCGAAATCCTCGCCGGCCATGCTGGGCGCGAGGTCGCGCCGCACCGGCGCCTGCACTTTCTCCGCAGCCATGCGCGCGAGGCCCGCCTCGGCCGGCGTGTTGATCACCACGCCCACGCCCATCACGATCTCGGGCGTGACCTTGACGCCAAAGCTCGTCGCAATGCCGGCGCAGGTCCGCTCGATTCCGTCGAGGATGGTGTCTTTGATTGCGTCGCGATGAAACCGCAGCGTGCCGCGGATGACGACCTTGCCTGCGATCTGGTTCGGCGCCGTGCCGCCTTCGATCGTGCACAGCGACAGAACCGCGGTGTCGAGCGGATCGACGCTGCGCGACACGATCGATTGCAGCGCGACGATCAAATGGCCCGCCGCCATCACCGGATCGCGGGTCAGATGCGGCATGCCGGCATGTCCGGCATGGCCGTCGATGGTGATGGTGACGCGCCCGCCCGAGGCCATGACGACGCCGTCATGCACCGCGATGCTGCCGGCTTCCAGTCCCGGCCAGTTGTGAAAGCCGAACACCCGATCCATCGGGAAGCGGTCGAACAGCCCGGCCGCGACCATCGCGCGCGAGCCGCCATAACCTTCCTCGGCCGGCTGGAAGATGAAGTCGACGGTGCCGCTCCAGCTGGTGTCCTCCACCAGCAGCGCCGCCGCGCCGAGCAGCGAGGCGGTATGCCCGTCATGTCCGCAGGCATGCATCACGCCGGGATGGCGCGAGGCATAGGTGAGGCCGGTATCCTCGGTGATGGGCAGCGCGTCCATGTCGGCGCGCAGGCCGACGCGGCCTTGCGCGGATCCGCGCGTCAGCGTCGCGACGATGCCGTGCCCGCCGATGCCGGCCTCGAAGGGAATGCCGAGCTCGGTGAGTCTTTCCTGAACGAAGGCGGCGGTGGCCTTTTCCTGAAGGGAGAGCTCGGGATGCGCATGCAGATGCCGGCGCCACGCGGTCAGTTTCTGGTGCAGTTCGGGTGTCAAGGCGGGGTCTTTCGGATGATGACGGCTGCCGCCACCATAGCGGATTATCCGGCGGCTGCATCAAGCGCCTTGGAATGCCTCGCGTGCAGCAACGCTGTCTGCCTTGGTAGCAGCTAGGTGCGACTCTACGCGAGGTGAGCTCCCTCTCCCGCTTGCGGGAGAGGGGTGGGGAGAGGGTGTCTCCGCGGAGAGACTCCCGGCGTGGAAAGAACCCTCTCCCGGCGCTTCGCGCCGACCTCTCCCGCAAGCGGGAGAGGTTAAGGGCAGCGCGCTCTACGGCGCCAGCTTCGCCAGCCCGTCCCAGTCAAAGTTGATGCCGTGGCCCGGGCGGTCCGGCGCCAGCGCCTTGCCGTTCTCGAGCACAAGCGGGTGCTCGATATAGGTGTCGAGCCCGAAGCCGTGCGCCTCGAGATAGGAGCGGTTTTGGCAGGCCGCGAGCAGGTGCACGGTGATGTCGTGCGCGCCGTGGCTGGTGACGGGGAGGTTGAAGGCTTCCGCAAGCCGCGCGATCTTCATGAAGGCGGTGACGCCGCCGCAATTGGTGACGTCGGGCTCGGGATAGGACACCGCGCCCGCAACGATGTAGTTCTTGAACTCCCACAGCGAGCGCAGATTCTCGCCCGCCGCGATCGGCACGCCGCCGGCCTGCATGATGCGGGCATGGCCCGCGACATCGTCGGGAATGATCGGCTCTTCCAGCCAGGTGAGATCGAACGGTTGAAGCGCKCGGGCGGCGCGGATGGCGTCCTCGACCGTCCACTTCATGTTGGCGTCCGCCATCAGCGGAAAACCCTCGCCGAGATGCTGTCGCATCGCCGCGACACGGGCGACGTCGGATTTGAGATCGGGCCGGCCGACCTTCATCTTGATGGCGCGAAAGCCCTTGGCGAGATTGCCGTCGGTCTGCTTGAGCAACGCCTCGACGGAGAGATCGAGATCGATGCCGCCCGCATAGCACGGCACGCGCGCGTCGAACCCGCCGAGCAGCCGGAACAGCGGCAGGCTGGCGCGCCGTGCCTTCAGGTCCCACAGCGCGATGTCGAGCGCGGAGAGCGCCAGCACGGCCGCGCCGCCGCGCCCGCCATAGTGCAGGCCCCACCAGACATGATGCCAGATCGCTTCGGTGTCGTCCGCCTCGCGTCCTTCGACGAGTGCGGGGATCTCGCGCTTGAGGATGTCGGCCGTCGCGCCGCCATTGCGGCCGAYGGTGTAGGTATAGCCCACGCCTTCCGCGCCATCGGCATCGTGCACCCGGCAGGTGATCAGCTCGAACGCCGCGATCTCGCCATGGGTGCTGTCGGAGAGCGTGACCGGGAGGGGAATCCGGTAGAGTGCGGACTCGATCGTTGCGATGCGCGGCATGCGGCCTCCCAGCTTTTTCTTTGCAGGCTAGGCCGACAGGCCGCGCCATGCAATGCAGTCGTGGCCAAAATCCGGGCGCATCTTGCGAGAACCCTCGGAGCGCAGCGGGTTGATGTAGATCAACGGAGTCCATCGCCAGGGTGGAGACATGCCGTACACCTTTCGATCAGAAGGAGCACCCAATGTGGATCCTGATGTATGTCTTCTCCTACTCAGTCAGTCCGGCCGCCACAAATGACAGGGCGGAATGGAGACTGCTTCCGACCGTAGTGTTCCAGGAGTTCTCCAACGAAGAGCGATGCAAGGCGGCCAAGTTGAAACTCGAGGACAGCTTGAAGGACGCTGGCGCCAGAATGAGAAGCGGTCTGGAAGATCTGAAGGCTCTGGGCAAGGCCGACCCGGCGCAGATCATCATCGCCTTCAATGTGGAATGCGTCCCGAAATAGGTCGCATGTCAACTGACGGACCTGCTGCACACACAAGCCTGAGCCGGCTACTGCGACGCCGCGAATTGTCCTCGGCAAGCTGCTGACCCTGGGCTAGCCTGCGCTCGATCATGCCTATGACGGTCGACACGTCTTCAAATGCGCGCGAATGCGCCTGTCCCTGTAGGCGGGTGATGTCGAACACCAGAATATCGGCCCGCGCCGTTCGCCCTTGTAAGGCTCTTCCTCCGGATTGACGGCGGCTGCGACAAAGTGCGTTGGCATCACATTACCGCATCGTCGCAAGCTGTACGGCCAGCGCGCAGGCGCGGTCGTATTCGTCGAGATTGATCCATTCGTCGATGGTGTGCGCCTCGTTCTGGCCGGCGCCGAACGTCACGGTCGGCACGCCGTGGCGGACCATCCAGTTGGCATCGAGGCCGCCATTGGCGGTGCGGACATTCGGGGTGCCGCCGACCGCGGACACGGCCTCGACCGCGCGCTTGATGACGGGCTGGCTGTCCTTCATGCGGAACGGAAAATAGTCGGTCTCGGCCTTGAACTTGACCTTGCCGGACTTGCCTTGCGCATTCGTCACCTTCTTGGCCGCCTTCTCGAACGCGGCCTTGTAGGCTTTCGTGATCTCCTTGAAGAACTTTCCGTCGTGGCTGCGGCTTTCGCCGCGCACATGGACGTAGTCGGTGACGACGTTGGTGGCATCGCCCGCGGGGCGGCCTTCGCCGCCGGTGACGGGGCCGATATTGCTCGTCCCTTGCTGCTTGCCCTTCACCACCTTGCCGAACCAGCCGCCGGCCTTCGCGTCTGCAAGGGCGAGCGCCATGATCATGGTCGAGGAGATGCCGCGCTCCGGCGCGACGCCGGCATGCGAGGCGCGGCCGAAGATCTCGACGGTCCAGCGGTCGGCCCCGACCGCGCCGATGATCACGTTGGAGGCCGAGCCGCCGTCATAGTTGAACGCCATCGCCGGCGAGCCGAGCTCGTCGAGCTTGACGTGGCGCGCGCCATAGAGCCCGCTCTCCTCGCGCACGCAGAACAGAAGCGTGATCGGCGGATGATCGAGCTTCTGCTTTTCGAGTTCGGCGGCCAGCGTCACCAGCACGCCGCAGCCGCAGCGATTGTCGCCGCCGAGCGCGGTCTTGGCGTCGTTGACGATCTTGCGTCCCTTGAGCTTCGGCTTGGCGCCGGCGCACAGCGGCACGGTGTCCATGTGGGTCATGAACATGATGCGCGGCTGGTTGTGCAGCGCGCCGCGGCCGGGCAGGTCGACGATGAGGTTGCCGGTTTCGGTCGGCACCGGAATGCGGGTGTTGGCGTCGTCGAGCCGGATCGCCTTCGCCGGCACGCCGCTCTGCTTCAGCGCGGCGGTGAGCTCCCGCCCGATCGCCGCCTCCTGTCCGGTGACGCCCTCGACGGAGAGGAAGCGCATGAGGCGATCGGTGGCGGCTTTGGTGTCGACAGGCATGAGGTATTCCTTTGACGAACGGCGAGGCTGAGGGTTTGCCGTGAGCGAGGCGGGACGAAGCAGTCAGGCCTACTCTAGCGTCGGCCTCGGCGACGCATAGACCAAAAAGATCAGCGTTCCCGCCAGAAGCATTGCTGCCATGCGGACAGTCCGGTGAATTTGGGGCGGGGCAGGGCGGCGAGCGGATTCCGGGCAAGGACCTTGTGCAGGGAGCAGGGCCTATCGCGAGCGGATCAAGGGCGGTGCCGGGACGGCCGCATCAAAGCCACAGAGGCTGCTTGGGGTCGTTCGTGTCGGCGATCAGCGCCTTTGGTGGATGATCACCGCAATTCAGCACTGCGGCCGCAACCACGGACTCGGCGCGTCGAGCCCGACGCGCCGCCGATGCGTTCGGCAAATCAATCAGTATCGCGCGACGAGCGGGGCGAGCGCGGTATTGAAGCGCCAATTCACGCCGAGCATAACGGTTTGCATGTTCTGCCGGACGCTGGCCGGAAAGAAGGGAGCGCCGGCACATAGGGGATTGCCGGAGCAGTTCAGGGTGTAGCCGTTCGTTCCAAAGTCGAAATAATTGTATTCGGCCTTCAACGACAGGTTTGGCAGCAGCGCATATTCGAGGCCGGCACCGACGACGAATCCCGTCACATCGCGCGAACCCTTGAAATCAATCGTCGTGGCGGCGAAGTCGGTCTGCGTCATCTGATGGTTGAAGCGGGCGAAGGCGGCGCCGCCCTTGGCGTAGAACAGTACGCGATCGAACGCGTAGCCGACGCGGCCCGTCGCGGTGGCGACGCGATCGAGCTGGGTCGTCAGCAGGAAGCCGAAGCCACCGCCCGGAAGCAGTGTCGTGCTGGTGTCCTTCATGTCAGCCCAATCGAACTGGCCTTCGACGCCGACCACGAGGGAGCCGACCTGATAGTCGCAGCCGCCCTGCACGCCAGCGAGCCAGCCGCTGCTGTGATTGGCGGTGAATGCTTGCCCGACGATGGGCTGCTGCTCGTTGACCCCGCGGCCGCCGCCGCCATTGCCGCCGACATAGCAACCGGTCCAGGAGAAGGCCGGGGCCGCAGGTGCGGCCTTGTACGGCATCGGCACGTCCGCCGCCATCGCCGAGGCAAACGTCGAGACTGCCAGCGCAATGGCGCCGAAAAGGGTTTTGGTGGTCATGGGGAGAATCTTCCTTCAACTAACGGCAAAGGCGCCTGAAGCGTATCGTGCGAGTCGGCATCGCACAGGCCAGCGACTTCATCTGATGAGTCGTGCGACTTCGCGATCTGGTCACAGTAGCTGGCGGGTCACTCGGCGGCTGTACCCACCGGGCCACAGTGGAAATAACGGCCACTGCAGGTTGCGACTTTTCACTGAGGCTGGCGCGACAGGGAAAATCGGGAATTTCGGTGACAGTGCGCTGAACGTCGCCGGCTGACTGCACGCGACGTAATCGGCAGGAAAATGAAACATCCCTTGCGGCACGCTGTTGTACGAGGCTGCTTCACGCGGTCCGCGTATACGCCAGGAAGATCAGTGTGCCGGAAAGGAGCGCCGCCGCCATGAACAGCAGCACTGCCGGCAGCCCCGCGAGCGCCGCCACCGCGCCGGTGATCGACTGCATCAGGGCCGCGCCGAGGAAGAAGGCGAGGTTGATCGCGGCGAGCGCCTTGCCCGCAACTTGCGCGTCGACCAGCTGCCGCGACATGCCGAACAGCAGCGGCTGCGCGGAGGTCGCAAGCCCAATCAGCACGAACAGCACCAGATCGTATTGCGGCGGCATCACGGCGACGCCGAACAGCGCGGAGACGGCGTAGTGCGGCGCGCCCAGCGCCATCAGCGCGAGCAGCAGCGCCCCGACCAGATGCGTGCCCGCCACCAGCTCGCGGCGGTGGCCAAGCCTGCGATCGATCATGCCGATGCAAAGGGGACCCGCGATCATCGCAAGCGTGAACGCGCCAAGCTGGTTGCCGGCCTCGACCCGCGACAGTCCCTTGACCTGCATCAGCCACGGTCCGCCCCACMGGCCCCGCAGCACCAGCGTGGTCGCCAGCGACACCAGCGCCAGCGCGATCAGGCCGCGCAGCGGCCGCGACAGGCCGAGCCGCAGCACCTCGATCATCTGCGACAGCGGCGAGGAGGCGTCCTTGTGCTCGGCCGGCTGCTTCGGCACCAGCGCGAACACGGCGAGCGCGACCACAAGGCCGCCGAGGGCCGAGATCCGGAATCCGGCGCGCCAGCCATAATGATCGACCACGAAGGCGAGCGGGCTCGACGACAACAGCATGCCGATATTACCGATTGACAGGATCGCGCCCGACCACAGCCCGAAGCGCGCCGCCGACAATTGCTTGGCCGCCAGCGTCATCGGGCACATCAGCATGCCCGAGGTGGCAACTCCCAGCAGCAACTGCCCGACCGCAAAGCTCTCCGGCCCGGTCGCAAATCCCGAGGCGATCGCGCCGAACACGGTCCCGCCGAGCAGGCCGAGCGACACCGGGCGCACGCCGAACCGATCCATCGCCGCGCCGACCGGGATCTGCGCAGCGGCAAAGGCGAAGGGATAGACCGAGGTGAGGCTCGCCAGCGCCTGCGGCTCGATGCGGAAATCCGCCGCCATCAGATCGAGGCTGATGGCCGGAATGGTGCGCAGCAATGTCGACAGCATGTGGCCGCAGGCGAGCGCGACCAGCGCAAAGATCAGCGCACGCGTGCCATCTCCCGCGTCGTTGGTGCCAGCGGTCCCCATCAGCGTCCCGTCCCGATCAGCTTTTGAGGTGGCGTTACACGATCGGGGAGGCCGTGCCAATGGCGGGGGAGGCGGCGACAGCGCACGCAGGCCGGCCTTGCAAATTTGGGATGATGGTGGCGAGCCTACGCAGCGATGGTGCGGGCTGTTCCGTGATCGAGCTCCACGGCAGACGGCTTGAAATCATCGCTCCCTGTCCGCAATGTCGCCGGCGCGCAAAGGCGAGTGGCATCATGTATCTCGGCATCGATCTCGGCACGTCGGCCGTCAAAACCGTTCTCGTCGACGACGCGCAGCGCGTGGTGGCGAGCCGCAGCCGGCCGCTGACGGTCAGCACGCCGCGTCCCGGCCATTGCGAACAGGACCCGGCGCAGTGGATCGAGGCGACATTTGCGGCGCTGGACGCGCTGAAGGCCGATCACGCGCGCGAGCTGGCCGCGGTCGAGGGCATCGGCCTGTCGGGCCAGATGCACGGCGCAACGCTGCTCGATGCCGGTCTCACGCCGCTCCGGCCMTGCATTCTCTGGAATGACGGACGGTCTGTCGCGGAATGCGCCGAGCTGGAGCAGCGCTGGCCCGCATTGCGGGCGACGACCGGCAACAAGGCGATGCCGGGATTCACGGCACCGAAACTGGTGTGGGTTGCGAGGCACGAGCCGGAGATCTTCGCGGCGACAAGACTCGTGCTGCTGCCCAAGGCCTATCTGCGCCTGGTGCTGACCGGCGAGGCGATCGAGGATGTCTCGGACGCCTCGGGATCGCTGTGGCTCGATGTGGCGCGCCGCGACTGGTCGGATGAGGGGCTCGCCGCGACCGCGCTGTCGCGCCGGCAGATGCCGCGTCTGGTCGAGGGCTGCGCCCCAGCGGCGCGGCTGCGCAGYGAGCTGGCGCAGCGCTGGGGCATGGCCAGGCGGCCGATGATCGCCGGCGGCGCCGGCGACAATCCGGCGGGCGCCGTCGGCATCGGCGCCATCAACCCCGGCGCGGCCTTCAT
Organism: Bradyrhizobium sp. P5_C11_2; assembly: GCF_054049755.1. NCBI lineage: Bacteria > Pseudomonadati > Pseudomonadota > Alphaproteobacteria > Hyphomicrobiales > Nitrobacteraceae > Bradyrhizobium > Bradyrhizobium sp. P5_C11_2. The sequence continues at coordinate 11,947 of NZ_JBFULT010000006.1, read as the reverse complement.
TTCGCTCGGAACCTCCGGCGCGCTGCTGGTGCCGACCCGGACGATCGCGGCCAATCCGGAGCGGGTCGTGCACACCTTCTGCCACGCCGTCCCCGGCCGGTGGATTCAGGCCGGCGCGATTCTCTCGGCGGCATCGTGCCTGGCCTGGATCGCGCGGCTGTTGGGGGCGTCCGAGGCCGAGCTGCTGGCGCCGCTCGGGTTGCGCCCGCAGGCGCCGTCGCCCGTCAGCTTCCTGCCGTACCTCTCCGGCGAGCGCACCCCGCACGATGACCCGGATGTGCGCGGCATGCTCGATGGGCTCGGTCACGCCACCGATCGTGACGCGATCGTGCAAGCCGTGCTCGAAGGCGTTGCCTTCGCGCTTGCGGATTGCCGGGACGTGCTGGCCGAGACCGGACTGGCGATCGCGGAGGCGGATGTCATCGGCGGCGGCTCGCGGTCGCGGTTCTGGCTGTCGGTGCTGGCCAATGTCCTGAACATCCCGGTGCATCGCTTTGCCGATGGCGAAACCGGCGCTGCGTTCGGCGCGGCGCGTCTCGGGCGCCTCGCGGTCACCGGGGAGGCGATCGACGCCGTCTGCACCGCGCCGCAGCGCGTCGAGACGTTCGAGCCCGAGCCCGCGCTTGCGCAAGCCTATGCCGCGCGGCTTCCGGAATGGCGCCGTCTGTACCGGCCGCGGCGCTGACCGCGATCCGATCCGGCGCAAGGATGGTGCGCGATGATGTGGCGAAGAAAAGGCATCGCGTCCGAACATCGGTTCCGTCCCAAAAAGATAAATCCGCTCCCGGCGGTTCGCGAGCGCGCGGGAGGGATTGCCCTGCGCCGCAGCCTTTTGTTTAATGCGCGCATTCGCGCCAGGGACCAAACGAGACGCGGATGAGATGCGATGCCGCCGTCGGCGCGTCGGGGAGGTGTGATGAGCGAGCCCATCCTCGAGATGCGCCGGGTCTCCAAATCGTTCTTCAGCATCAAGGCGCTGCGCGACGTCGACCTCACCGTCTATCCGGGCGAGATCCACGCCTTGATGGGCGAGAACGGCGCCGGCAAATCCACGCTGATGAAGATCCTGTCGGGTGCCTACCGGCCCGATCCGGGCAGCGAGATCCGCATCGACGGCCAGCCGGTGCAGATCAACGGCCCGCTCGGCGGCCGCGCGGCCGGCATCGCCATCATCTATCAGGAACTTTCGCTCGCGCCCAATCTGAGCGTCGCCGAGAATATCTATCTCGGCCGCGAGCTCTCCCGCGGCGGATTGCTGGCGCGCGAGGCGATGCAGGCCGGCGTCGGACCGATCCTGGCGCGGCTCGGCGCGGATTTCACGCCGCAGACCCTGGTCGCCAATCTCTCGATGGGTCAGCGCCAGCTGGTCGAGATCGCCCGTGCGCTGCACGCCCGCTCGAAGATCCTGATCATGGACGAGCCGACCACGGCGCTGTCGGCCGGCGAGAGCGAAAGGCTGTTCGCCCTGATCCGCCAGCTGCGCGCCGAAGGTCTTGCCATCATCTACATCTCGCATCGCATGGACGAGGTCTATGCGCTCGGCGACCGCGTCACGGTGCTGCGCGACGGTACGCTGGTCGGTTCGCTCGACAAGCCCGAGATCCGCGCCGACGCCATCGTGCGGATGATGGTGGGACGCGACGTCTCGTCCTTCTACAAGAAGGACCATGATCCGCAGGCACGGCCGGGCGCGCCCGTGCTCGCCGCCGTCGACATCGCCGACGGGCGGCGGGTCAAGGGCTGTTCGCTGACGGTGCATGCGGGCGAGGTCGTCGGCCTTGCCGGCCTGGTCGGCGCCGGCCGCACCGAGCTTGCGCATCTCATCATCGGCGCCGCGCCCATGATCTCGGGCCATGTCGAGATCGAGGGCCGCGCGGTCTCGATCCGCACGCCCGGCGAGGCGCTGGATGCGGGCATTGCCTATCTCACCGAGGACAGGAAGGCGCTCGGCCTGTTCCTCGACATGTCCTGCCTCGACAACATCAATCTCGCGGTGCTCGGCCGCGACGCGAAGTTCGGCGGCATCCTCGACCGCGACAAGGCCCGCGACCGCGCCAAGCGTGCGTTCACGGGGCTCGGCATCCGCGCCGCGAATGTCGGCGTTCCCGCCGGCGGGCTCTCGGGCGGCAACCAGCAGAAGGTGCTGCTGTCGCGGCTGCTGGCGATCGGCCCGAAGATCCTCATCCTCGACGAGCCGACGCGCGGCGTCGACGTCGGCGCCAAATCCGAGATCTATTCGATCATCGACAACCTCGCGAAGTCAGGAACCGCGGTTCTCGTCATCTCGTCCGACCTGCCCGAGATCATCGGCATCTGCGACCGCGTCATCGTGATGCGCGCGGGGCACATTGCCGGCCAGATGCGGAGGGGTGCGGCGCCGCTCAGCCAGGAGGAGATCATGGCCCTTGCCACCGGAACGGAGCAGCTCGATGCCTGAGAACGGCGCTTCCGCCAAGGCCGCCCCGGCCGCGCCCGGGCTGGCCGCCGCACAGGAGACCAAGCGGCAACGCACGCGGATGATCATTCGCGCGGTCGGCATGCTGCCGGTGTTGCTGCTCCTGTGCATCGGCTTTCATGTGCTGTCGGACGGCCGCTTCTTCACCGGCCAGAACATCGGCATCGTGGTGCAGCAGTCCGCGGTCAACACCGTGCTGGCCGCGGGCATGACCTTCGTCATCCTCACCGGCGGCATCGACCTCTCGGTCGGCTCCATCCTGGCGGCGTCGGCGATGGCCGGGCTGATCATTTCCAAATTCCCCGATTTCGGATGGCTCTGGCTGCCGGCCGCGGTGCTCACCGGCGCCGTGTTCGGCATCCTCAATGGCGGCCTGATCGCGCTGTTGCGGCTGCCGCCCTTCATCGTCACGCTGGGATCGTTGACCGCCGTGCGCGGCGCGGCGCGCCTGCTCGGCGCCGACACCACGGTGTTCAATCCGTCGATCCCCTATGCCTTCATCGGCAACGGCGCCCTGACGCTCATTCCCGGCGTCGTGTCGATACCCTGGCTCTGGGTGATCGCGCTATTGGTCATCCTGGTGTCGTGGCTGGTGCTGAAGCGCACCGTGCTCGGGGTGCACATCTATGCGGTCGGCGGCAACGAGAGCGCCGCGCGGCTCGCCGGCATCAAGGTCTGGGCCGTGCTGATCTTCGTCTATGGCGTCTCCGGCCTGCTCGCGGGCCTCGGCGGCGCCATGCAGGCGGCGCGTCTCTACGCCGCCAACGGCCTCCAGCTCGGCCAGTCCTACGAGCTCGACGCCATCACCGCCGTGATCCTCGGCGGCACCTCCTTCGTCGGCGGCATCGGCTCGATCTGGGGCACGCTGGTCGGCGCGCTGATCATCGCGGTGTTGTCGAACGGCCTGATCCTGATCGGCGTGTCCGACGTCTGGCAATATGTGATCAAGGGCCTGGTGATCATCGGCGCGGTGGCGCTGGACCGCTATCGGCTGCAGGGCTCGGCGCGCACGTAAAACCATAGATCCGTCACGACAACTGGTCGTCGTGTCGGAGCTTCAAACAGACCAGGGAGGAAGCCAATGTTGAAGACGATCTCGTTTGCCGGCGCCGCCATGGCGCTCGTCCTGAGCGCCGCGCCGTCCTGCGCCAAGGAGCTCAAGTCGATCGGCATTTCGCTGGGCTCGCTCGGCAATCCGTTCTTCGTCGCGTTGTCGAAGGGCGCCGAGTTCGAGGCCAGGAAGACCAACCCCAACGTCAAGATCACCACGGTCGGCTTCGAATACGACCTCGGCAAGCAGGTCACCCAGATCGACAATTTCATCGCCGCCGGCGTCGACCTGATCCTGCTCAATCCCGGCGATCCCAAGGCGGTTGGCCCTGCGATCAAGAAGGCGCAGGCCGCCGGCATCGTCGTCGTGGCCGTCGACACCGCGGCCGAAGGCGCCGACGCCACGGTCACCACCAACAACGTCCAGGCCGGCGAGATCTCCTGCCAGTACATCGTCGACAAGCTCGGGGGCAAAGGCGATGTCATCATCGAGAACGGCCCGCATGTCTCCGCGGTGATCGACCGCGTCGTCGGCTGCAAGAACGTGCTCGGCAAGAACCCCGGCATCAAGGTGCTGTCCAACGACCAGGACGGCAAGGGCTCGCGCGAAGGCGGCCTGACGGTGGCGCAGGGCTATCTGACCCGCTTTGCCAAGATCGACGCCATCTTCGCCATCAACGATCCGCAGGCGATCGGCACCGACCTTGCGGCGCGCCAGCAGCAGCGCACCGGCATCGTGATCACCGCGGTCGACGGCGCGCCCGACATCGAAGCCGCGCTCAAGGATCCGCAGTCGCAGCAGATCCAGGCTTCCGCCTCGCAGGACCCGTTCTTCATGGCCCGCCGCGCCGTGCAGGTCGGCGTCGGCATCCTCAACGGCCAGAAGCCCGGGTCCACCGTCGAGCTGCTGCCGTCGAAACTCGTGACGCGCGACAATGTCGGGGAGTACAAGGGGTGGACCTCGGACCGCTCGCAGTAGCGGCGACAGCGTGAGTGACGGCCGGCGCCGACCACGGCGCCGGCCGCGCCGCGTTCGCTCGCAACGTCTGCGCGCCTCCGCGCCTATGACGTTGCCGGGGTCAGGAACGCGCGACGGAGATCGGACAAGGGGGGAGGCTGACGAATGGTCCGCATCGCAGTGATCGTATTGGGCGTGCTTCTGTCTTCTGGGGCAAATGCACAGACCCTGAGACTGAAGAGTTATCTGCATCCGGAAAATGAAAGGCTACGGATTCTGAATGACATCTATCTGGCGGGCGCGATGGACGCACTGCTGGCCTACAACATCGCGGCCCCCGTCAAGCTGTTTTGCAAGGAAGGCGGGTTTGTCAGCCACGAGGAGGCGGCTCATTTGCTTTCGGACTGGGCCGAGAAGCARACGACTTATCCGGACGACACCATCATCGTCATGCCGCTGCTGCAGCTTCTGAAGAAGGCCTATCCGTGTCACTAGCCGCGATCCGCGTCATCGGACCAAGGCTGACCGTCGCGCACCGGTTAGCCGCAACCAGCAACATATCCGGGAAGATTCGAGACGCCATCTCGGCGGCGTCTCGAATCCAACCGGACCTGCGGGCCATCCACTCGGAAATGTCCGCTTGATCCGGTGATTTGCGGCCTTGCCTTAGTTGCAAGGATGGCGGCTTCCGTCGTCACCGAGGTAGGTGCCCGTTGCCGGATCGTAGGATCGATAACGCTCCGCGCAGGAACGTGACATCGCGCTGTCCATGCGAGCGCGAGCGTTGTCGAAACCTTGCACAGGAGCTGCGCCATCCGGCAATTCGAGGCCCATCCGACCCGCCGGCGTCAGTGTGCCATTCAGGTTGCGATTGGGATTCTCGGCCTCGTAAGTATCCGGGTGGCTGCTCGCAAAGCCGGATTGCGCGTAGGCGGCGCTTGCGGTCAGGCCCGACAACAAGGCCACGGCAGCGAGAAGTTTAAGTCCGGTCATAGTCGATCTCCATCATGAGCCGGCGCATCGGCTGCCGGTGCGGTTGGATGTGGATCGACATCGCGCGCTGAACAAGCTCGCCGTGATGCCATACTCGCGATCTGGCGCATCTTGTCGTTCAAATACAGAAAGCGTCGTTTGTTTTCGGAACGCGAACAACGTTCCACCGCCGCCAGGCGCGAAGTGACCGCGGAGACAGCGCGGCAGCGGCGGTTAAATGCACCGCGATTCTGGCCTGCAACATCGCGACCCCCGTCAAGAAGATGTGACAGACGGCGAACGCCGTGCAACTCATCCTGCGGGCGAGGGTGGTTTCACGGTGAAGCCGAGAACATGGGTTGTCAGCTCTTCCTTCTCCTCGTCGCTCAGGCGAGACTCGCAAGTAAGGACCAATTGCGTCATACCGTCTGGATCCAGCCGGAAGAAATGCCGCTGCCAAAGGGTGACGTCGGAAGTGGCCAGGAAAGTCACCTCCAACGCAGCGCCTTGAACGCCATCGGCAAACGTCACGTCCGGCAAGACCGTTTGCTTAATTCCTGGGACGGCCTGCTTGGTTTGCTCCAGGAAGTCCATCGCGGCGGCGTTTGCTGTTTCCTTGTTCGTGGGAGATCTGCTGACCACGACATTGGTACGCGGTGCAGGTTGAAGCGGCGCGCCTTGCAGGTCTATCGAAGTTTCGACAGGTTCGATCGCGGTGAGCTGCCAGCGAAGTTCCCATCCGCGCTCTTGAAAGTACGGGAGCCTGGGAGGTTCGATCATTTGCGTGTCTCCGGCGGTATGGCGATCCCCTTGCCCCGCTTCATTAGCTCAATCCCCTCGGGGCATTCCAGAGGACCGATGATGGGAAGGCCGGTAATTCGATCGGCAAGCAGACTGCGTACGGCCTTCCTGACGTCCTCAGGCACCAGCAACACATCCGCTTCGCCCGTTGCGACGGCAAAGATCYGATCCGCCAACCTGTTCACCCAGGCTTGACCCAAAGGCTCGCTGTGCCGCAACACATCGAGCGTCTGCTGAGCGAGCACCACGGCCGAGATTCTGGTTTGCTCGCCGCTCCAATTCGCTCGCACCCGCAGCGAGGCGGCGACGAGCGCTGCGCGAATGTGGGCACTGAGAGCGTCCTCGGCCTGTGCAGTTCTGCCGGGCGGTTTCAAAGGCCCGGGCASCACGAGAATCTTTCCATGGCCCAGTGCCTCGCCGGGTTCGGCTGAGCGCTCGGACGCGAGGATCGCCTCGCAGAATAGCACAGCGTCGATGAGCACATATCCTTCTGACAGGAGCGGCCGCACGACCTCGACGACCCGCAGAATCGTGGGTATGCGTCTCAGGGCCTTTCGTGCGTAATCCGGTTGCACAGCCTCTGGATCGAGCAACCGCGACAGCAGAACCTTGCCATCGAGCAACTGCGGTCCGATCCTCATGTAGGCCGCTCTTGTCACCCGTCCAACCGCTGCCGCGTCGCTGTCGATCGGATCGGGCTCAATCGGTCCGCGTATCTTGCGCAGCCTTAGACGAAAGCGCGAAGGAGCCAGCTCCGCGTCGGCTGTGAGGGCCGGCACCGGCACTTCAAAGCCAAGCAGATCGGCCGCCATTTCCGCGCCATTCTTCACCGCAGTGAGAAGCTGTTCGTGCGGCAGGTCGACCTCTCCATGTATGAAGCCGAGAGTGGGGGGATGGAGTTCGGCGGCCTCCCAAAGCAGGCCGTCCTCCGAAGGCTGGGTGTCATCAAGGTCGATCAGCTCGCTCAGCGTCAATCCGGCATCGGCGGCCTGGCGCAACGCCGGGCGGTAAGGCACGCCGCATTCGGCGAGGGCCGGCTCAAGGAGAAGCCAACGGTGACGAAAAAGCGCGGCTGCAGCCGCTTCAGCGTCGGCAAGCGGGTCGGGCGCGCCCGGCGACCAGCGTTGCGCCGCAACCGGCCGGCTCTGGTTGGCGATCACGACGTGCCGTTCGTCCCGCGAGGTCTCGCGAAACGAGAGCGTTGGCCTGTCAATGCAGAGATCCTCGGCCAATTCGGCAGCGTACTGATCGAGGCGGGCTCTGAAAGCCGGCGCTTCGGCTGACGGACCATGTACGTCGATCTGCGGTCTGGCCGTCATGCCGCGACTTCTTCCTCGGTGAGAACCGGCATTTTCAATAGTAGCGGATCCTGCGCGATCAGGATTCTCAGCCACGGTCGGATTCGTTGATGCTTGACGACAATCGCCCTTTCGACGGCACTGTAAGTGCTGTGTTGGGTCGCTTCGCGGACGCCCTGCTCAGCTGCGACCGTTCCGGCAGGACGGATGGTTCCCGAAAACGAGTCCGGTGTCGGGCCGAGTTCGTTCCGCTTCTTGATTGCCGTGATGATATCTTCCGAAAGCTCGTTTGGCACGACTAGCATTTGGTCCGTGCCCGTACAGGCGAGCAGCCTGTCCTCCGCCTGGGGAAGGACGTCATCCAGTTGCATGTGAGCGTGTTTCGCCCCCCACAGCAGGGGGCGCACGGCGGGATCGAGACGATACCTGCCTGCCGCTTCGATAACTGTAGTGCCTTGCGTCTCGATTGAATTGACGGCTTTGCGAAGAGCCTCCCTGGCTCGGAGGCTGGTCTGCTCGGAGAGCAACAGTCTTACCAGAGGCATCCAACTTGTCTCTTTGAAGTCCTCTACGCCGAGGTCAGAGGCCATGTCGGGCTCGACCAGCTTGTGCAGATGAAATCTGAGGGCTTCGTCGAGTTGGTCAGCGACGTCTTTCGTGGATGCGACGACGAAGGTGCCGATCGGCTGCCCATCGATCAGTACCCGCATCGGGCCGTCCGTCTTACGCCACTGCCCGCCCGGAAGTCGGAATCTGTAGCGTCGCCACCAGCGCGAGCGTAGTTCTGCGATCGTGCCACGTGTCTCGGCCGCGGCTCCCTCGCCGCTGATGGCGCTGGCGATTTCATCCGGCTTGTCACCCAGCAATTCGGTCGGAATATCGAGCACGAATCGGCGCAAGCGAGGTCGTGGAGAGATCATCGCGTCAGACGAATACACCGGTCGCAGGCGTGCGGCGTCAACTTCGCTCAAGAAGGCGTCCAGCAGGTTCAGCGGACCGCGCCGAGACTTGCTAAAGACATGGAATGCGTCCACACGCCTTGCTTCCGGAAGCCACCCCTTGGCGATATCGGCCTCGCGGGCATCGCTGGTTTTCCTTGCGACCTCGAAAGCCTCTACGGCGCGCGGCGGAGCGTCGGGGCGGATCTCGGCCTTTACCAGCCGTACTCGCCCTAACCAATAGGCGAGACGGGCTCGCGCGTCGCGTGCCGCCTGCTCTTGTCCGTTTCGTGCGATTTCCTTCTGGTCCGGCTCGCCTGGGGCCAGTCCCTTCTCGAGAAGGCGCTCCGCCGCGATGATGAACGCATCTCGCCCAGGTTCGGTCGGCTGGATGCCGAGCGCGACGACCGCTGCCTGAATGGCGGCGTAGGACGTTTCCTCGGGCGAACGGGCAGCGATCGCGAGCCATTGCATGAGCGCCGGCAGGGCTTGGTCAAAACGTCGCTCGCGGCAGAGCTGCTCGTGACGTTCCAGTTGCAGATAGCTCTCAAGGGGAAAAGCTTCGACTGCCCTTGCACCGAAGTCTTCTTTGCAGATATCCGGCCAGCACTCCACCGCATTGAGACCTGCGAGATGCGCCTGTTTGTGCAGGAATGTTCCGCCAAGTGCGAGGAGCAGTCGATAGTGTCGGCCCTCGCCCGCGGTTATTCCCGGCTGGGCTTCACGTTTGGCGATGGCGCGGAGTGCAGCCGCCATGGTGGACGCCGCGCCGTGATGATCGCCCGCCGCGGCGAGCGACTGCGCCCGGAGCGCATGTGCGAGAGGTGAACCAGCCGGAGGATGGTCGCTTCCGGACGTGGCCGCGGCGACGATACCCTTCGGGTCGGCTACATAGTGGCGTATGGCGGCGAAGATCGCGGCGGCCCGGAAAGGGCTCAATGCCTCTTCCCTGCCGAGATGGCTGGCGATCGTCGCCCGTTCCAGCCGGCGGTGCTGGGCGGTACGCATCTGCGCAAGCAAGCCGATGTCGCGCGTGCCGGCTTGCGTCGGGGATTGGTGATCTGTCTTACCCATAGGGCCCCACGTCAGATGTCCTCTTCACCCGGATCCGGCTTTGGTTGTTTCGGATTTAGTTGCTGGACCGATTCCGGACGCTTCTGCACGGGGGTTCCGGAGTTCAGCGGTGCGAAATCCCTCGGCAAGGCCGACGCACGCGCGGCGGCAGCGACCGCATGCGTGGACAGCAGCGACGGCCAACGCTCGGCTGCCCACGCGTTGGCGATCGGCCACCAGATTGGCTTATCGGGGCTGACGATCTTGTCGCGTAGCCGGGTGGCAATGCCGGGCTTGTCGCGGAAGAATACCGCGTTCAGCACCGCCAGCTCGTGCGAGAGCAACTCCGAATAAGCGAGCAGCGCCTCCGCCGCGCCGCTGACATTGGGCAATGCGTCCTGTAGCCAGATACGCCATTTCTCGTACGCTTCCGTCAGCTCGGGCTGTTCGTTGCGGTTCGGGAGATATTCCAGAAAGGTTCCGTAGAGACCGACGGGATCCGCGGCTGGGGGCTTTGCCTCGTAGAGGAGTTGCTTTTCCACGCCTTTACGGATCAGCATCAGCAACTCGGTCTCGGGAAGATTGCTGACGAAGGCGTTGTACAGCCGGCGGAGTGTCTCGCCCGACTCGTGATGCGGCAGCAGATAGGTGTTGCTTCCCCGGAACTGGAAACGGTCGAAGAGGACGACGAGGCGTGCGAACGGGGCAAAGGTTAGATTTGCCGTCTCGATACTCAGGTCGTCCAACCGGCGCGATAGCCCGGTTTCGTCGTGATAGTTGATGAAGCAATGTGCCTCGATCATTCGCGTATAGCTGAGAAGCAGAGTGGCAAGCGTGCCAGACGCGTTGGCGAGCGCCCAATAATGCGTCGTTGCGAGTCCCGCGACGCTTTGAGTTGTCGTCTCGACGAAAGTTCGTCTTACGGTCCAGGTGGCGTTGAGCTGTTCATATGCCTTGATTGCGAGCCATTGCGCGATGAGAACGGCCGCGATGATGGCGACCCAACCCCATCGACCGCTCAGAAGCAGGTCGATCAAGCTGGTGGACTGCTTCGCTGCCTCCGGGACGGAAGGGGCGGCGCCACCTATGCTTGCGACTAAGCTCGGCATCAGAAACTCGACATGGGTCGAGAGCCGCTAAGCAGCCCGACGTCTTCCCCCGCCATCTGGAAACATATCGGAAAATCTCGGAAATCTCCAGTAGGCGTTTGCTAAAATTTCCTCCTGAGATTGAAGAGATCATTTGGCTGTCGTCGGGCCAGTTCGCGGGGTGGCTTGGCAAGTTTGTTGCCGCGACTTCGCGAGCATCGATTTCGCGGATAAGAGTTCTGGCTCGCGAGCAAGCTGGGGTCGCTCAGCCATCGGTCAGCGTTGCGTTGGTCCTTAGCTTAAAGAGCCACGGGGCAAAAAACGCCTCGAAAAACCAACGAGCCAATGGCTTCATCGACATAGGAGCAGCAGGAAACGCGCGTTAGGGCGGGGGTCGTCGCTTGGCCGTCTCCCGGACCAGATCGATAAAGTTCTTGAGTGCGGCCGACTGATTGCTCCGCCGCCATGCCAAGCCGAGGAAGGCTTTGGGCACGGGATTCTTCAAGCGTCGGTACACCACGCCGGTCATACGTGCGCTTTGCATTGTTGATGGTACGAGAGCAATGCCGAGCCCAGCCGCGACAAGGCCAAGGGTCGAGGTGATGCGCGGCGCCGGCTGGCCGAGGCGCGGAACAAAGCCAGCTGCCCGGCAGGCGGCGATGGTCTCGTCATGCAACCCAGTCCCTGGCGGTCCGATCATGATAAACGGATCGTCCGYGAGGCACTTCAGCTGGGCGGGCTTCGACCGTGCTTTGGCGAGTGAGTGACGGGCAGGAAGTGCCACCACCAATGGTTCCTCCTGAAGCGGCACGACGACGATCCCCTCCGCGTGGACATTCCGTGCGCGCACGAAAGCGACATCCATCTGGTCGCGTTCAAAATCAAGGACAATCTCATTGCTGAGCCCTTCCTGCAGCGTCAGAGAGACGAGCGGAAAAGCTTCACGGAAGGACCGGATTGCGATGGGGACGAGCGGATTGAAGGGGGCCGTCGGGGCAACACCAACGACAAGCTTTCCTTGCTCGCCGCGAGCGGTCCGCAGAGTCGTTTCGATCGCGCGATCGAGCTGGGACAATATTGCTTTTGCTTCATGAAACAGGGCCTGCCCCGCGCTGGTTAGATCAACGCCCCGAGGCAGCCGTCGGAAAAGCTGAACATTCAGCTCGCGCTCCATCAGGCTTATCTGACGGCTCAGTGGAGGCTGTTGCATGTCGAGCCGCTCTGCCGCCCGCGTGATGTGCCCTTCCTCTGCAACCGCGATGAAATAGCGAAGACGTCGCAGGTCCATTGCCATACCCAAAAAGTATCACAATCGCTTCAAGCATATCATATCC
>NZ_JBFULT010000005.1:0-51664 GCF_054049755.1 Bradyrhizobium sp. P5_C11_2 | reverse complement strand
TCACTAAGCGGAAAGACTCGCAACGGAATTGATTCACACTTGAGGCATCAAAAAACTTGATCTGCGTTAACGCCCCGCGTGAGTTGTTCACAGGCTTGAGAGCAAGTTTTTGAATCAGCGTGTAGAATCGAGAGCGCGACGCGTTGTGTGACATTTCCCGAACGGCGGCCAAAAATATTTTACAAAAGCGTCACGCGAGTGCCGCGTGACCTCATTTTCCAAATGCTTGGCGTCGCTATGTGGATAAGTGATTATCGACGCATCGCTTTTTGAGTCTCGTTTCGCAGGGTAACTCCACTGCAAGATGCACTCCAGTGAATCTACGGTGTGCAGAACCTTCTTGCGCAGCAATTGCATTTGTGCCCGTCCCGCAGGGCTTTTCGCAATGCGGTGAAAGTTTCCGCGATGGCAAAATCACCGCCGAGCAAAGCGCCAAGTAAAACTACGGAACGAAGATTATGACAGCGACGCGAGTCTTCCAACGGAAGATTGGTCGCCCCAACGAACGCAAGCGTGGATAGTGACAGGCAACAAAAAAGCCCGGCATGATGCCGGGCTGATTGATGATCGCGATCATCGAGGAATCGATCGATGACGTCGCCAGCTGACTTGTCAGCTTAGCTGTCAGATCACGTCGCGAGTTTACTTGGCGAGCTTGGCGATCTGCGCGGTGAGCCGCGAGACTTTGCGGCTGGCATTGTTCTTGTGAACGATGTTGCGCTGCGCGGCGCGCATCAGGGCGGGCTCGGCATTCGCCATCGCCTTCAGCGCGGCGGCGCGATCGCCGGTCTTGATGGCTTCCTCGACGGTGCGCACGGCGCCGCGCATCTGGGTGCGGCGCGACTTGTTGACGGCGGTGCGGCGGGCGATCTTGCGCGTCGCTTTCTTGGCGGAAGTGGTGTTGGCCATGGTCTCAAATGTCCTCTGCGGTAACCGGTCGCGTCTTGATCGGGTGGCGCCGGCTGCTTGACCGCGTAATCGACGCTCGGATTTAGGGTGTTCGGTTCAAGGCCGTTCCTGGAACATGAGCGACAGCCTTGCGGCCGTCTCTGAGGCTCAAACTCAAAAGAGCCTGCAACTGCTCAAAGAACAGCGGCGGCAGGATTGCGCCCGCCGCCAGTTGGCGCCCTTATAGAGGGGGTCTGCGGCACCGTCAACGCTTTCAAGGCCCGGAAAACAGGCCTTGAGCGGCCTGGATGAGGGCCGTAACGCCCTGATGAGGTTGAATTTCTGCCGTCTCCCGGCTATTGGCTGGCGACGATTTAAGGGTCGTCCGGTCGGATGATCATATAAGGTGGGGCATGATCCGCGGCTTTTTTCGACTGATTGGGCTGTTGCTGCTCGCAGGCGGTTTCATCTTCATGGTCTATGACGGCGCCCGCTGGGTCGCCGATCAAACCCTGCGGTTCACCCGGTTCGGCCAGTTCTGGAACGACATCAACCAGGCCAGCCAGTCGGCGTTTCGGACCTGGGTCGAGGCCAAGGCGCCCTGGCTCTGGACCTCCGTGATCCGCCTTGTGCTGGATCAGCCGGTTTTCGCCGTCCTCGGTATTCTGGGCATCCTCCTGATGATCCTGTTCCGCCCGCGGAAACCCCTGATCGGCTATTCCCGCGACTGAGCCTTGCGCGCAATCGGCGGCGTAACAGGGCTGCCCCTTGCTGCGTAAAAGCCTATATTCCCACTTGATCGCGAGCACGCCGCCCGAGCGCCTAGCTCAGCCTATCGACTCAGGCTATCGACTTGGGCGGCTGACAGCTCGTTTCGGAGATCCGACCCATGCTGTTCATGCGCAAGACCACCGCATTGCCGAGCGCCGCGGAAGCGCTGCCGGGCCGTGCGCAGGCCATTCCGACTGCGACCACCCATTTCGTCAACGGCGCGAAGCTGCAACCGCCTTATCCCGCGGGCCTCGAGCAGGCCGTGTTCGGGCTCGGCTGCTTCTGGGGTGCCGAGCGCAAGTTCTGGGAGCTCGGCGATGGCGTTTACACCACCGCCGTCGGCTATGCCGGCGGTCACACGCCGAACCCGACCTATGAAGAGACCTGTTCGGGCCGCACCGGCCACACCGAAGTGGTGCTGGTCGTGTTCGATCCGAAGAAGATCTCCTACGAGAAGCTCTTGAAGACGTTCTGGGAGAGCCACAACCCGACGCAGGGCATGCGCCAGGGCAACGACGTCGGCACGCAGTACCGCAGCGCGATCTACACGTATTCCGATGCGCAACTGAAGGCGGCCGAGCAATCGAAAGCGCTCTATCAAAAGGCGCTCGCTGCAAAAGGCCTCGGTGCCATCACCACCGAGATCGCGCCCGCCGGCGCGTTCTACTTCGCCGAGGACTATCATCAGCAATATCTGGCGAAGAATCCGGCCGGCTATTGCGGCCTCGGCGGCACCGGCGTGTCGTGCCCGAGCGGCGTGGGCGTGAGCGCGTAGGCCAGCTCCGGACTCGCTGCACCTCTCCCGCTTGCGGGAGAGGTCGGCRCGTTCCGGGCGATGCGAAGCATCGTCCCGCGCGCCGGGTGAGGGCTCTMTCCTCTGGGGGACTATCCCGTTGTGGAGACACCCTCTCCCCAGCCCTCTCCCGCAAGCGGGAGAGGGAGCGCACTGTGGCCGTTGCTCGCAGCGACCAAGCTCCCCTCAACGCTTTATTAACCATACCCGGTGCATCACTTGAGCTGTCTCGTTTCGAGGGATGGCTCCGGTGCCGGTTGCACGCGCGTTTCGATGGTCGATCTTGTCAGCGTCCTTGGCAGCGTCCGCCACGCTTGCCCTCGGCGGCTGCATGCAGACCGCTGGCCCCGTCGCGGTGATGCAGCCGCGCGCCGATCTCGACTCCATGGCCTATGGCCAGCCCTACAGCGCCCCGCAGCCGGTTGTCGTTGCCGACGGTGGCGGCGCCATCGGCGCGCTGCGCAATTCCTTTGCTTCGGCGCCCGCGCCCATGGCTGTCGGCTACGCCGCGCCGATGGCGGGGCCGGGCCGTTACGACGCCTCCTATCATCTCGATGCCGGCGACAAGCTCCGCGTCGTGGTCTACGGCCAGGAAGGTCTCACCAACAGCTACGCCATCGATGCCGGCGGTTCGATCACCATGCCGCTGATCGGCGCGGTGCCGGCGCGCGGCCGCACCACGGCGGGGCTCGCCGGCGAAATCGGCGCACGGCTGCGCAACGGCTATATCCGCGAGCCCTCCGTGGCGGTGGAGATCGACGCCTACCGTCCGTTCTTCATTCTCGGCGAAGTGTCCGCGCCCGGCCAATATCCCTACGTGCCGAACATGACGGTCGAAAGCGCGGTCGCGATCGCCGGCGGCTTCTCGCCGCGCGCCAAGCGCGACGTGGTCACCGTGACGCACACCGAAGCCGGCGGCGCGATGCGCGCCGTGGTGCCGCTCGGCACGCCCTTAAGCCCCGGCGACACCGTGTTCGTCGGCGAGCGCTGGTTTTAAATCTACTTCACGCCGTCATTCCGGGGCGATGCGCCAGCATCGAACTATGGTGCGCGGTTGCGCACCTGAGAATCTCGAGATTCCGGGCTCGCGCTACGCGCGCCCCGGAATGACGGCGTGAGAGGAGCGCGCGCTACATCCCCACCTCATCTCCTGAAATCAAGCCGCCCATTCGGAAAACACCCGTCTATCCGCGCGGCATCGACCACGACCCCGACCCAGGGCCGCGTGATCGCGGGCGTGGTCAGGTTGATGTATTTGCCGACCAGCCGACCCGCGCCGTCGCGTCTTGCGTCGATGAGGCCGTGCCGGCGGCCATCGTCCCAGTCGAACCGCAAGTAGAGCCGCTCGCCCACGAGCCGCACGTCCGCGCGGCCCTGCTTCCATTTCTCCGGCGCATCGCCGGCAATGGTCGGATCGGCGCCGCCATTCCAGCGGCTTAGCCACGTGCCCTCGAGCGGATCGGGCGCGGGGATCGCCGCCCAATGAGCCGCATTGCCGTCGGCTGCGTCGCCGGCCAGCGTGGCGGTCGCGGCGTAGTCCATCACTTCGCGATCGTTGGGCTCGGGGACGTCCATGGCTCCGAACGGATTGCGAATGACGAGGTGCGTGATGGCTTGCTGCATGACGATCTCCGGCGTGAGTTGGCTTGATGACCAGCTCTAGCGCCGGGTGCCAGGCAACAGCCACCCGGTTTCCGCTTTGAGGGGCGCAAACCTCTCCCCTCGTCATTCCGGGGCGTGCGTAGCGCGAGCCCGGAATCCATAACCCCAGTTCGTGGTTATGGATTCCGGGCCTGCACCGCTTCGCGGCGCATCCCGGAATGACGGAAGAGAGATGTGCGCCTTATTTCAAATGCGTCGCGAAGAACGCCATGCTGCGCGGCCAGGCGATGTCGGCGCTGGCCTTGTCGTAGCTCGCGCGCTCGTCGCAATGGAAGCCGTGTTGGGCGCCCGGATAGACGAAGACCTCGACGTCGGGCCGCTTCGCCTTGACGGTCTCGACGTCGGTCAGCGGGATGCCGGAATCCTTCTCGCCGAAATGCAGTTGCGTCGGCATTTTCGGCGTCTCGTCGGCGAAGCGCACGACCGCGCCGCCATAATAGCCGATCGCGGCTTTCAGCCCGGACAACCGCGTTGCCGCGACAAAGGCGACGCTGCCGCCGAGACAGAAGCCGATGATGCCGACGGGGCCGACATTCTTCACCGCATCGATCGCGGCCTGGGTGTCGCGCAGCATCGCCGCCCAGTCCGGATTGGCGACGAACTTGCGCGCTTCCGCGACCTCATCGGGCGAATAGCCCGACTGGAAGTTGGGCGCGGTGCGGTCGAAGATCGACGGCGCGATCGCGACATAGCCCTCCTTGGCGAGGCGGTCGCAGACCGAGCGAATGTGGTGATTGACCCCAAAAATCTCCTGGATCACCACCACCGCGCCCTTCGGCGCGCCACTCGGATCGGCGCGATAGGCGCCAAGCGCAAAATTGTCGGAGGCCGTCAGTTTGATGTCCTGTCCCACGCGGGTTGTCCTTCTTGGTTGAGTGTTGATCTGGAGTCTCGCTCTCTCCCCTCATCCTGAGGAGCGCGCCCTTGCGCGCGTCTCGAAGGATAGAGGCCGTGATGCTTCAGCGTGGCCTTCATCCTTCGAGAGGCTTGCTTTGCAAGCTCCTCAGGATGAGGGGAGGCGGCTATGTGGCCGCTCTCACTCCCACATCCAGTTCTCGCCGTAGTCTTCCTTCCACCCCGCCAGCCGTCCGTGGCGGAATTGCAGGAACAGGCGATGACGGTAAGGGATCAGTCCGCTGCCGCCGATGTTGCGCAGGGCGAGGTAGACCTCGTTGCCGGGACGTCCGCGGACATATTGCAGGGGTTGCCCGAGGGCGCGTGCCGTCTGCCCGGCGTCCATGCCGAAGGCGAGCGGCGTGTTGTTCGAGAGGGTCTCGACGAAGGGCCGGCGCGGCGGCGTCCCACCGAACGGTTCGGCCTGCGCCGGCATCGAGAGAAGCGCCACCATTGCGCTCGCGGCCAACATCGCCTGCTTCATCGTCCACGCCCCTGTCTGGCCTATTCCGGCAAGTTCTTCAGGAAAGGCAGCACCGCGTCAACAAAAGCCTGCGGCTGATCGATGTTGACGGCGTGTCCGGCCGCGGGGATCACGACCTTTTGTGCGCCGGGGATTTTTGCCGCCATGTAGTCGGACGCCGCCAGGAACGGCGTGTCGTCGGCGCCGACCACGATCAGCGACGGCACCTTGATGTCGGGCAAGAGCTCGATGACGCGCGCATCGCGCTGGGTCAGCATGCCGCGTGCGGCCAGCGCCAGTCCCCTGGCGTTGCGATGGCTCGCGGTCGCGCGCTCGCGCGTCGCCGCCTTCAGCACATCGAGGCCTTCGCGATCAAATCTGTCGGCAGTGGCGAGCGCACGCGCGTTCCAGGCATCGCGCGCGTCGTCCTTCTTGAAGCCGGGCCCGGTGTCGATGATCAGCAGTGCGCGGGTGGCTTGCGGATGCGCGCGGGTGAAGGCGAGCGACATGTAGCCGCCGAGCGAGAGACCGCCGATGATGGCACGCTCAGTGCCGATCGCGTCGAGGATGGCCGCCATGTCGCCAACGGTGAGTGCCTCGCTGTATGCCGCGGGATCGTCCGGATAATCGGACTGGCCATGGCCGCGCATGTCCCACAGCACCAGTCTGTGGATCTTCGCGAGCGCGTCGATCTGGCCGTGCCACATCGCCGAGGTCGAGGAATAGCCGTGGGTGAGCAGCAGCGGCGGACCATCGCCGTGGACTTCGTAATAAATCCCGACGCCGTCTCGATTGATCCTTGGCATTGTTTCCCGCCTTTTCTCATTCACTCTAACCACGACGCCGCTGCACCCTCTCCCAAGGACGTCTGCGTCGGCGGTTAGCTCCACTTCACTTCGCCACACTCTAGCGCGCCAAGTAACCTCGAAGAAACCGCCGTGCCGCCATGGCATGCATGCTTGACGCGCTGTCTGTTGCGTTCAGTCGCTGCATCAACGCCGTTGTCGCAATGCACAACAAGCAGGCGTCATCTTTGTTTCGATCGATTCCAAATTGCGTTTGCCTCAACGGCTGAACCCGATCATTCTTGCGGCCAAGGCGGCCGCCAGTCCGGTGGGCGTCCGCTACAAGTTGCCGCCGTAAGCGGCTTCATGCACCGGCAAGGGAAGACGCCTATGCCAACTCTCACCATCAACGGGCGGAGTATGTCCGTGGATGCGGCGAACGACACGCCGCTCCTCTGGGCGATCCGCGAGCAATTGCAGATGACCGGCACCAAGTTCGGCTGCGGTGCAGGCCTGTGCGGTGCCTGCACCGTGCACGTCAACGGCGAAGCCGTGCGCTCGTGCCAGACCATGGTCGGCGATGTCGCCGGCAAGAAGATCACCACCATCGAAGGCCTTGCCGCCAAGGGCGATCATCCCTTGCAGAAGGCGTGGATCGCCGAGCAGGTTCCGCAATGCGGCTACTGCCAGTCCGGGCAGATCATGCAGGCGGCTTCGCTGCTTGCGAAGAATCCCAATCCGACCAAGGAAGATGTCGTGGCGCATATGGACGGCAATCTCTGCCGTTGCATGACCTATTCGCGGATCCAGAAGGCGATCATGCGTGCCGCGACCGAGATGCGCACTGCGTCCGCCTCCGGCAATGAGCGGAGGTCCACATGAATAAGCACGTGAACAACGTGACCCCCGAGACGACCGATCTCAGTCGCCGCTCGTTCCTCGTCGGCACCGCCGCGACCGGTCTCGTGCTCGGCTATGCCGGCGTGCCCGGCATTGGTGAGGCGCTTGCTGCGCCTTCAAACTTCGAGCCGAGCGTCTGGTACGCGATTGCGCCGGACGGTTTGGTCACCGTGACCTGCGGCAAGGCCGATATGGGCCAGCACATCGCCTCCACCATGGCGCAGATCGTGGCCGAAGAGCTCGGGGCGAAATGGAGCGACATGCGCGTTGCGCTCGCCTCCAACGATCCGAAGTTCAACGACCCCGTGCTGGGTGCGCAGATCACCGGCGGCAGCTGGTCGACCATGATGAATTTTGACGCGATGAGCCGGGCCGGCGCCGCCGGACGGATGGCCTTGACCGAAGGCGCGGCCGCCGCGATGGGCGTGCCGGCCGGCGAGCTCGTGGTGCGCGATTCCGTGATCTCGCATCCGAAGTCGAAGAAGCAGATGAGCTTCGCCGACATCGTCAAGAGCGGCAAGGCGACCAAGACCTTCACGCCGGACGAGCTGAAGGCGATCAAGCTGAAGACGCCGGACCAGTACACCATGATCGGCGTGTCGGTGCCGCAGCTCGACATCCCCGCCAAGACCAACGGCACGGCCAAGTACGGCATCGACGTGATGCTGCCGGGCATGGCCTATGGCGCGGTGGTGACGCCGCCGGTGCGCTTCGGCGCCACGGTGAAGTCGGTCGACGACTCGGCTGCGAAGAAGGTGCCGGGCTTCATCAAGGCCGTCACCCTCGACGACAAGACCGGCACCACATCCGGGTGGGTCGTCGCGGTGGCCTCCACCTATACCAACGCCAAGAAGGCAGCTGCGGCGCTGAAGATCGCCTATGACGGCGGTCCCAACGCAAAGCTGTCGAGCGAGTCGCTGCTCGACGAAGCCAAGCGGCTTCAGAAGCTGGAGGATTCCGGCCAGTTCTTCGTCAAGGACGGCGATCCCGCAGCCGCCTTCGGCTCGGCCGCGAAAGTGCTGGAGGCGGAGTACACCACCAGCATCAACATCCACGCGCCGATGGAGCCGATGAACGCCACGGCGGAGTTCAAGGGCGAGATCCTGCACATCTATTCCGGCAACCAGTTCGCGACACGCTCCGGCGCGATCGCGGCGGGTGCAGCCGGAATCGATCCGAAGTTCGTGGTGATGCACCAGATGTGGCTCGGCGGCGGTTTCGGCCGCAGGCTCGATGCCGACATGATGATTCCGGCGGTGCAGGCGGCGAAGGCGATCGGCAAGCCGGTGAAGGTGATCTACACGCGCGAAAACGACATGACGATGGATTTCTCGCGTCCGCTCACCTATCAAAAGGTCAAGGCCGGCGTGGACGGCGACGGCAAGCTCGTCGCGCTCAGCCACGACGTGGTCTCGGCCTGGCCGACTGCGCGCTGGGGAATCCCCGATTTCCTGACGCCCTCGGTCGACAAGAAGGGCCCGCTCGATTCCTTCACGGTGAACGGTGCGGATTTCTTCTACACCGTGCCCAACCATCATGTGCGGGCGATCAAGAACGAGATGGCGCACAACGCAACGCCGTCCGGGCAGCTTCGCTCRGTGGCGCCCGGCTGGACCTTCTGGGCGGTCGAAAGCATGATCGACGAGATCGCGGTTGCGGCCGGCAAGGACCCGGCGCAGTTCCGCATCGCGTTGCTCGACGGCAAGGGCAAGAACGACGGCGGCGCGCAGCGCTTACGCAACACGCTGCTCGCCGCGATGGGGCTGTCCGGCTACGGCACCAGGCAACTGCCGAAAGGCGAAGGCATGGGCGTCGCCTGCGTGTCGTCGCAGGAACGCGCGACCGCGAGCTGGACGGCGTGTGTCGCCCATGTCGCGGTGGCGCCCTCGGGCGAGGTGACCGTGAAGAAGCTCACGGTCGCAACCGACGTCGGCACCCAGGTGCATCCCGACAACATCCGTGCCCAGGTCGAGGGCGCGGCGCTGTGGGGCCTGTCGCTGGCGATGTACGAGAAGGCGACGCTGAAGGACGGTGGCATCGAGCAGACCAATTTCGACAGCTACACGCCCTTGCGCATGAGCCAGGTGCCCGAGGTCGCGATCGCCGTGATCGCCAATGGCGAGAAGGCCACCGGCGTCGGCGAGCCAGCGGTGACGGTGGTCGCGCCTGCCATCGGCAACGCCATCTTCAACGCCTCCGGCGCCCGCGTGCGGGCCTTGCCGATCACGGCCGAAGCCGTGAAGGGTGCGATGAAGGCGTGAGGCTGGTTGCGATTGCTGAATAAGATGATCCGCCGGGGGGCCAACCTCCGGCGGATTTGTTTTGGGGGCCGCCTCCACAATCTCACTGTCATGCGCCGCGAAGGCGGGGCATCCAGTACGCCGCGGCTTCTCGGTTCTAGCCGCGCCGTCTCGGAGTACTGGATCGCCCGGTCAAGCCGGGGCGATGACGGCGGCGGGCGGGGCGGACAGCGCCCTAAATTCCCCTTTGTCATCAATGGCCGTTCTACTGTGCATGGGGTTGTTTTCGCCATTTTTGACTGGAACCGCTGCGCGCGGCGGGATCCGTAAAATTGCGCGTAATTCCGCAGGGTTCCATTGAGCACGCCTCTTAAGGGCCGGAGAACCTGATCCGGCTTAGGCTGACGCACCTCAGTCCCGTGCTCTTCCGTTGCTCTTCTTCCGTTGCTCTTGGGGAAGCCATGAACGCCTCAGCCAAACCAGCCGCCAAACGCCGGCTTCTGCTCGCCTCCGATCGGAGCGACGAGAGCAGTGAGCTCGCCAGCATTTTGAAGGCCGTGGGCGACGTCGCGACGGTGACGACCCAGGAGATCCCCGAGACGCCCGCGCGCGATCTCTCCGGTCTCGTGGTCGACATCAACCTGCGCTCGCCCGAGAGCGTGCAGCGGGTTCGCAACAAGCTGCGCGGCGACGCCTATCGTGCGATGCCGCGGCTGTTCGTGCTTGCGGACGCCTTGCATCACGGCACCATGCAGGCCTGGGCGCTCGGCGCGACCGACACCATCTCGCGGCCGCTTCAGCCCGACGCCATTCTCCAGCGCATCCGCGCCGCCTTCCCCGATACCGCCACCTATGATGCTACCGATCGCGGCAAGACGCTCAACCGCGGCGTCGAGGCGGCGCATGCGGTGCTGAAGAAGATGTTCGAGAAGCTGCCGCTCGGCGTGCCGCTGACCTTCGACGACGTCATCGCGGCCGAGAGCAAGATCCTGAAGGCGATCAAGCACTCCTCGCTGCGCGAGTGGCTTACCACCGTCGGCTGCCACCATGTCGGCAGCTATCGTCACTGCCTGTTCGTCACCGGCTTTGCGGTCTCCTTCTCGCAGCATCTGGGCATGCGCGAGGACGATCAGCGCCGGCTGACCCGCGCTGCGCTGCTGCACGACGTCGGCAAGGCCTTCGTTCCGTCTGTGCTGCTGGACAAGCCGGGCAAGCTCACCGACGAGGAGATGGCAGAGGTCCGCCAGCATCCGCGCCGGGGCTACGACGCGCTCGCAGCGCAAGGCGGTTTCCCGCCGGAGATGTTGGATGTGGTGCTGCACCACCACGAATTCCTCGACGGCAGCGGCTATCCCAACGGGCTGTCGTCGAACCAGATCAGCGACATCGTGCGGCTCACCACCATCGTCGACATCTACGCCGCATTGGTGGAGAAGCGCGCCTACCGCATGCCCTTCACCCACTCCCGCGCCTTCTCGATGATGGAAGGCATGGGCGGCAAGCTCGATCAGCAGCTGTTGCAGGCGTTCCGCCCGGTGGCGCTGGGATCGTTTTGACGACGGTGCCGTAGGGTGGGTTAGCGCGCGTAACCCACCACTTCTGTCTCCGCGGATACCAAAGAGGTGGGTTACGCCTTCGGCTAACCCACCCTACAAGATCACCCCACCATCTTCCTTAGCTCCGCCTTCGCCACCTTCTCCAGCGTCGAGCGCGGCATGTCGTCGACGAGGTGGATCTCGCGCGGCAGCTTGAAGTCGGCGAGGCCCTTGCGGCAGGCGGCCATCACGGCGTCGTGCAGATCGGGCGGCGCGCCGGCGACGCCGCCATGCGGGATGATGAAGACCACCGGCACCTCGTCCAGCATCGGATGTTTCTTGGCGACCACTGCCGCCTCGCGCACGCCGGGGACGAGCGCGATCACCTGCTCGATCTCGGAGGCCGCGACGTTCTCGCCGCCGACCTTCAGCATGTCCTTGGCGCGGTCGCCGAACCTCAGGTAGCCGTTCTCCAGCCGCGTGATGCGGTCGCCGGTGACGAAGAAACCGTGCGCGTCAAAACTCTCGCGCGTCGCCGTTTCGTTGTGCAGATATTCGGCGAACAGCGACAGGCCGGCAATGCCCTTGATCGAAAGGTTGCCGGTGTCGCCGACCTCGGTCGGCCGTCCGTCGTCGTCGGTGATGCGGATCTGATATTCCGGCGCCGCGCGGCCGATCGACATCGGAATGTTGGGCTGGTCGACCTCGCCGACGATGCCGTGGGTGATGGTCTCGGTCATGCCCCACCAGCCGATGATCTTGACGCCGAAGGCGGCGAAGGCCGGCGGCTCGTTGATCGCGGTGCCCCACAGGCGGAATTTGTGGTCTGTCGGGATCTCCTGCTCGAGCAGCGCCTTCATGCAGAAGGGGATGGTCGAGGTCCAGGTCGAGCCGTGCTCGCGCGCCGTGCGCCAGAACCGGCTCGCCGAGAAGCGCGGCTGGATCACGCAGGATGCGCCGACCCACAGCGTCGCCAGCATGGAATAGGCCAGCGCATTGGTGTGGAACAGCGGCAGATAGGTCTGGTGCACGTCGCCCGCGTGAAGGTCCTCATGCGCGGCGTTGATCTTGGCGCCCCACAGCGCGTTGGCATGGGTCCACAGCACCGCCTTCGGGCGCGATGTCGTGCCCGAAGTGTATTGCACGCTGCACGGCGCGAGCGGATCGGCCGCGCGCCTGGGACGGTCCGCGCTGTCGGCAAACAGCGCCTCGAAACTGTCGCCGCGTGAAACCGCTTGCGCAGGCGCCGCGCCCGCGTCATGCGACGTCACCGCCATCCAGCGCAGATTGCGGCAGTGTCTGGCGATGGTCTCCGCATAGGCCGGCTGCGTGATCGCGGCGACGGCGCCGCAATGATCCGCGAAATATTCCATCTCGGCCGGCGCCGAGCGGGTGTTGGTGGTCACCGCGATGGCGCCGAGTTCGACGCAGGCAAACCAGGCGAGCATCGCCTCGATGCAATTGTCCAGGTGAATGAGCACATATTCGCCGGGCCTGACGCCGCGCTTGGCCAGCCCCGCGGCCAGCGCGCCGACCCGCTCGTGAAACTCGCCATAGCTCCAATGCCGCGCCGGCGCATCGAACGGCGCCCAGATCAGGAACGGATGCGAGCTGCGGACCTCGGCGCGCATCCTGAGCAGCCAGGGCACGTCGAGCCCTGCGAACGGGCCGACGATTCCGGCCGGTGCTTGCGAATTCGGCATGTGTCCTCCCGTGCAGCCTGTTCTTGAGGGCGGCTGCTTAAGTTGCCGGGAGTCTTTTTGCCATTGGATGGCGCGGGGAGCAAATGTCTGCCTTGTCATTCCGGGGCAGCCCGCAGGGCTGAACCCGGAATCTCGAGATTCTCAGGTGCGCAACCGCGCACCATAGTTCGGTGCTGACGCACCGCCCCGGAATGACGAATACTAATCAGCGCGCCTCAATCCTCGTACGACGAAATCTCGATCAGGCTGCCGTCGGGATCCCTGCAATAGACCGAGCGCAGCGTGCCGCGGGCGCCCTGCTTGGGAACCGGGCCTTCCTCGATCGCGACGCCGTGTGCCTTCAAATGCGCCACCACCTCGTCGGGCGATGCGGAGGTGAGGAAGCACAGATCCTCGCTGCCGGCAGTCTGGTGCTCGGCGGTGAACCACTCCACCTTGTCGGCATCGCGCGGCCGGACGTTGATCTTCTGGTTACCGAATTGCAACGAAGTCCGCGGCGCTTTGCCGCCGCCGGGCTCGAACACCTTGACTTCCATGCCGAGGATCTTGCGATACCACTCGCAGGTCACCGCGACGTCGGCGACGTTGATCACGAGGTGATCGAGGGCTTCGACCTTGACCGGCATGCCTAATCCTTTCGTCGCCATGTGAGTTGCGCACTTTCCGCGTGCTGCGGGCTTTGTTACAACGCCGCTGACGACGCTTTCAAGATATCTGGCTTTCAAGAACAACACGTTGGGAGAACCCTTGAGATGATCACTCGCCGTACCGCGCTGGGCCTGCTTGCCGCCACTCCTCTTGCAGCCAGCCCGCTGTCGAAGGCGCTTGCCGCCGACTATCCGGCTCGCCCGGTGAAATGGGTGGTCGGCTATCCGCCGGGCGGGGCCACCGACATCCTGGCGCGGCTGATCGGCCAGCGGCTGTCGGAAAAGTTCGGCCAGCAATTCGTGATCGAGAACAAGCCGGGCGCCGGCAACAATATCGGCACCGAATCCGTCATCAATGCYGAGCCCGACGGCTACACGCTGCAACTGGTCAATCCGGCCAACTACATCAACGCAACGCTCTACGCCAACCTCAAGTTCAACTTCGTGCGCGACATCGCGCCGGTGGCCTCGTTCCAGCGCGTGCCGAACGTGATGACGGTCAACAAGGACGTGCCGGCCAAGACCGTCGCCGAGTTCATCGAATACGTGAAGGCCAATCCCGGCAAGGTCAACATGGCCTCCTCGGGCAACGGCACCTCGGTGCATCTGTCCGGCGAGATGTTCATGGCGATGACCGGCTGCAAGATGCAGCACGTGCCCTATCGCGGTGCCGCGCCGGCGATCACCGACATGCTCGGCGGCCAGGTGCAGGTGATCTTCGACAACATGCCCTCGATCATCCAGCATATCCGCTCCGGCAGCTTGCGCGCGCTCGGCGTCACCACGGCGGAGCGCTCGGCGCAGCTGCCCGACGTGCCGACGATCGGCGAGACCGTGAAGGACTACGAGGCCAGCGCGCTGTTCGGCATGGGTGCGCCGAAGAACACGCCGAAGGAGATCATCGCCAAGCTCAACAACGAGATCAACACGCTGATGAAGGAGCCGGACATGACCAAGCGCCTGGTCGAGCTCGGCGGCGAGCCGCGGGTGCAGACCCCCGAGGCCTTCGGCGAGGAGATCAAGGCCGAGACCGAGAAGTGGAAGAAGGTCGTCGAGTTCGCCGGCCTCAAGGTCGAGTAGCGAACTTGTGATTGGCCAGAATCCAGCCCTGCCGCAAGGCAGGGCTTTTTTCTTTGTGCCTTGCCCCGTCAGTCCGGAATAAAACGGCGCGGCGAAACCTGATGATAGATGGCGCCGTATCTCGCGCCGTGAACAGAGGAGTTGGGATCATGCGCAAGATGCAATGGGCGCTGCTGGCGCTCGGCGCGACGGTCCTTGCCGGTTTCGTCGACGCCACTCCCGCGGCGGCGCGCGACTATCCCTGGTGCGCCCAGGGCGGGGAATACGACTATCCCGGCGAATGCGCCTACAGCACCTATGAACAATGCCTGGCCAGCGTCTCGGGCCGGCTGCTGTACTGCGGCCCCAATCCGCTGGTCGCTTATGGCCAGATGCAGCAGCCGCGGCCGCCGGCGCGATCCAAACGGCGCGTCAATCCGTACTGAATCCCGACGGGTTGATGGTGCCTTTCGTTGCGTGGCGAGGGTGCGATCGCGTCGATTCCAGGGTGTCGCGCTGGAATAAACAGGCCTCCCGGAACCTCACTCTATGCGAGGCGCGCGTTCACGCGGTAAGCACGGGAGGTCAGGTCATGCGCAAAACGCAATTGGCGCTCGGCGTCATAATCCTTGCCGGGGTCGCCGGTACGTGCCCGGCGCAGGCGGATTCTCCCTGGTGCATCGCTGATTCCGAATTTGGCTATCCCGGCGACTGCTCCTATCAAACCCGTGAGCAGTGCCTCTTTAGCGTGTCAGGCCGCAAGGGATATTGCCTGGAGAATCCTCGCTTCATCCTGAGAAGCTCGCCGCAACAGCCGGCGCCACGCGGGCGGCGCGGTTCGCTGTACTAGCCGCACCGGGTTCCCGCTTGACGCTTTCAGCTTTGCGCCTATACTAAACCACATGGTTAAGTATCAGGACGAGACGCTGGACCGGACTTTTGCGGCGCTGTCCGATCCGACCAGGCGTGCACTGCTTGCGCGCCTCGGCGGAAAGGACAGCCTGTCGGTGAGCGAGCTGGCCGCGCCGTTTTCGATCTCGCTGCCGGCGATCATGAAGCATCTCGACGTTTTGACGGATGCAGGCCTGATCGTGCGGGAGAAGACCGGGCGCACCGTCTCCTGCCGGCTCACCGCGCAGCCGATGGAGCAGGCGATGAACTGGCTCAATCGCTACGCGCAGTTCTGGTCCGACAATCTCGATCGCCTCGCCGCCTTTGTGGAGGACGACCCATGGCCAACGCAGCCGTCAACGCCGATCCCCGTACAATCGAACGTCCAAGCCTCACGCTCACGCGCCGGCTCCGCGCGCGGCCGGAAAAAGTCTATGCCGCCTGGACGCAAGCCGAGCAGCTGATGCGATGGTTCGGCCCGCCGAACATGAAGCCGGCCACGCTCGACGCCGAGCTCGACGTCCGCGCCGGCGGCCGCTACCGCATCAGCTTCGTCAGCGACGACGGCGAATATTTCGAGGCCGGCGGCACCTATCGCGAGGTCGTGCCGAACGAGCTCTTGGTGTTCAGCTGGGCCTGGCACTCGACGCCGGAGCGCGAATCGCTGGTCACGATCTCGCTGAAGCCCGACGGCGCCGGCACCTTGATGATCTTTCATCACGCCCAGTTCTTCGACGAGACCGCACGCGACAACCATCAGCGCGGCTGGAGCTCGTTCTTCGACAAGCTCGACGTCTTCGTCGCCTGATCCCTGTCAAAAGGAGGATATCATGCAACACCATCAGATCGTCTCGCGCGAGCAATGGATCGCTGCCCGCAAGGCCCATCTCGCGCACGAGAAGGAGTTGACGGAGGCGCGCGAGCGGCTCGCCGAGGAGCGCCGCGCATTGCCCTGGGTCAAGGTCGACAAGACCTACGTCTTCGACGGGCCGAACGGCAAGGTGACGCTTAGCGAGCTGTTCAAGGGACGCCCGCAGCTCGTGGTGCAGCACGTGATGTTTGCGCCGGACTGGGACGCCGCGTGCAAGAGCTGCTCGTTCTGGGCCGATGGTTTTGAGCGCATGGTGCCGCATCTGGCCGCGCGCGACACCACCATGGTCGCGGTGTCGCTGGCGCCGGTCGCCAAGCTCGAGGCCTTCAAGACGCGGATGGGCTGGAGCTTCGACTGGGTCTCCTCGGGGAGCAACGGCTTCAACCGGGATTACGGCGTGACGTTCTCGCCCGAGCAGATCGCCACGGGCAAGCCGCTGTACAATTTCGATACCACGCCGATCTACGGCCCCGAGCTGCCCGGCATCAGCGTGTTCTACCGCAACGAGGCCGGCGAGGTCTTTCACACCTACTCATGCTTCGCCCGCGGCCTCGACATGATGAACACCGCCTATCAGTATCTCGACCTCACCCCGCTCGGGCGTCACGAGGAGGGGCTGCCCTATCCGATGGATTGGGTGCGGCTGCGTGACCAATACGAGCCGCAGGCGAAGGGGGCGTGCTGTCACGGGTGAGGGGCGACATAGGACTACGCAGCCTGCGCCTCCGCTGGGCTCATTCCCTCGCCGTCATCCTGAGGTGCTCGTCCTGCGGTGCACCGCAGGACGAGCCTCGAAGGGCGACGGCCCGGCTGCATCCCGGCCGTTCATCCTTCGAGGCTCCCGGCGCGATGCCTGGCATCGCGCCGCTCGCACCTCAGGATGACGGGGCTGGTTGTTTTGGCAGTCTCACCGCTTCGCGTCCGCCTGCTCCGTGCCGGTGCACGAGATCAGCATCGTATAGGCACGCGCGTTGCCGGCGATGTCGGTGGTCTTGAGCTCGCCCTTCGGCTCAGCGGTCTGGTAGGGCACCACGCTGTTGTCGAGGAAGTCGCGCAGTGCGCCGGTCTTGATGGCGAAGTTGATGTTTTCGGTGAGCTGTCCGGTGACCTTGATCATGCTGAGAGCGTTGAGCTTGGCCACGACGACGCCTGCCACCTGACCGGACATATCGAACAGCGGGCCACCGCTATTGCCCGGCTGAACCGCCGCGCTGATCTGGAGACGTCCGGTGTGGTTGCGGTAGCCGCTCAGTGAGCTCACGATGCCCGTGGTCACGGTCAGGTCCGAGGTGAGAAAACCGTGCAAGGGAAAGCCGATGGCCACCACGGAATCGCCGGAATGCATCGAGCGGTCACGGATCCTCGCAAAATCCCTGAACGTGGCCGTCGTCGGCGCTTGCAGCAGCGCGAGATCATTGGTCGCATCGCTGGAGACGACCCGCAGCACCATCACGGCTTCACCGGCGAGATTGCCTTTGATGTCCCCGACGCAGCCTTCGATCACATGTTGATTGGTGACGATGTGCCCGTTGGGGCTGACTACGAAACCGGTGCCGGTGAAGGTTCCGGTCCGTCCCGGTTTGGTGGCAGGAGGCGTGCCTTGCTTCTCCGCCGTCGCGGCCGGCTTCGCCGCTCCCTTTGTAAAGTCGCCGGCCTTGTCGAGCCCGTCGGCTTTCACCCTGGTCACGCAATTGGCCAATGCGGCGATCACCGGCCCGGTCGAGGTCAGATCGAAATTCAGAACGGCGCGGCCGGCCGTCGCCACCATCAGGCTCGCCTTCTGAAACGTACGCACGACAGTGAGCGGCATGATGGCCGTGAGCATGTTGGGCTGGTACGCCGTGGCGAACAGCCTGGCTTGCTCCTGCCCGTCAAAGGTCACGTCGATCGCGGCGTTCTCGCCCTTGTTGAAGTGGTAGCTGGGACTCGCAAAGGCGAGCGACCATGTGCCGGCGGCATTTTGGCTCACGACGAGGATGATGCCGTTCGCATAAGGCGTCGTCGCCGCGCAATGGGAGAAGGCGCCCGTCTCGTCATTGCTGAAGGCGCCGCCGATCCAGTTGCCGACATTGACGCTGCCGAATGGTCCTTTCGCATGCGCGATGCCGGCAACGATCACCTGCAACAGAGCTGCAACGACAAATGACTTAAGCCACATACCTGCCCCCGAAATGCTTTTGGATGCATCTTATCTGTGGGAGCGGGGGGCGTGCAACCGGCAGTTGTTGATCCGGATCGGGTCTCCTTCGAGCGACTTTCGCGCTTGCCTTTACTTTGCGACGCGATATACTTTGCAATACAAAGTAACCGGGCAGATGTTCCCGGATCGCTTGGGTGGAGCGAGGGTCTGGCGTTGCAGATGCGCGATCTCGACAAGGCACTGGCCGACATCGTGGCGATCCGCAGCCAGATCGCGGCCGGCACCGCGTTCCGCGGCTACGGCCCGGCGACGATGGCTGCGACCGGCGCGATCGCGCTCGTGACCGCGATGCTGCAATTCTGGCTGCTTGGCGATCCCACCAGCGAGCCGCTCGGCTTCTTTTTCGGCTGGTTCATTGCCGCTGCCCTTTCCGGCCTGATCATCGGGATCGAGATGCGCGCGCGCTCGCGCCGCCATCATTCGGGCCTCGCCGACGCCATGATCCACCAGGCGGTCGAGCAGTTCCTCCCCGCAGGCGTCGCAGGCGTCCTGCTCGCGGTGGTGATGTGGAAGTTCGCGGCCGAAACGCTGTGGCTCCTGCCCGGCCTGTGGCAGATCCTGGTGTCGCTCGGCATTTTCGCCTCCGTGCGCTCGCTGCCGCGCACCGTCGCGCTCGCGGGCGCCTGGTACTTCGTTTCGGGCTTTGCTGTGGTGGTGCTGGCGAGCGGGACCCATACGCTGTCGCCATGGACCATGGGCCTGCCCTTCGCGATCGGCCAGTCGATGATGGCGGCCATCCTTTATTTTGCGTCCGGAGACCATGATGCCGAAGACTGACAGCGCGCCCTTTTCCTATGAAGGGCTCGATCGCGTGATTCACGAGAAGGCGAGGCTCGGGCTTCTGACCTCGCTGATGGCGCATCCCAAGGGTCTGGCGTTCGCCGATCTCAAGCAGCTCTGCGGCCTCACTGACGGCAATCTCAGCCGGCATCTCGCCGTGCTTCAGGAGGCCGGCCTCGTCGAGGTGACCAAGGGCTATGAAGGCAATCGCCCGCACACCACCTGCCGCCTGACCAAGGCCGGCCGCCGCCGCTTCCTCGACTATCTCGCCGTGCTCGAGCGCCTGGTGCGCGACGCCGCCAGGGCCGCCGGCCGCGAGGCGCCGCCGCTCGGCCGCCTCAATATCATCTCGACCTGATCCCCTATTTTGACCGGAGACTTTGCAATGCAAAGTGACGTCACGTCCCAGAACGAGAAGCTTCATGTCGGCATCATCATGGACGGCAACGGAAGGTGGGCGACGCGCCGCGGCCTGTCGCGCGTGCGCGGCCACGAAGCCGGCGTCGAGGCGATCCGTCGCATCGTCGAGATCGCGCCCAAGCAGGGCATCGGCACGCTGACGCTCTACGCCTTCTCCGCCGACAATTGGCGCCGGCCCAAGGCCGAGGTCGCCGCGCTGATGACGCTATTGCGCTTCTACCTCGGCAACGAGGTGCAGAGTCTGGTGAAGAACGGCGTGCGCCTCACCGTGATCGGCCGCCGCGACCGCCTCCCCGACGGCATCGCCACGGCGATCGCGCGCGCGGAGGACGCCACCGCACACGGCAGGACGCTGCATCTGCGCATCGCCGTCGACTATTCCGCGCGCGACGCCATCCTCAATGCGGCTGCGAAGGCGGCGGCGCTGACCAACCTCACCCGCGAGGCGTTCTCGCAGCTCGTCACCGGCGAGGCCGGCTTGCGCGACGTCGATCTCATCATCCGCACCAGCGGCGAGAAGCGGCTGTCGGATTTCCTGCTGTGGGAAGGCGCCTATGCCGAGCTGCACTTCACCGAGCGGATGTGGCCCGAATTCGAGGCGAGCGACCTTGCGGAGGCGCTCGCATCATTCCACGGTCGCGAGCGTCGTTTCGGCGGCCTTCAGGCGATCATCCCGGAGGAGGTGCCTTCACTCTCCCGGGTGTGACGCCCGGCACGGAGAGGCGATCTGTTCGCTTGCGGCCGCATCAGGCACGAAACCCGCTGCATATTCCCACGGATCGTGCTCTAATGTCCTCTCGTGACGGGAGCTTTCGCAAGATGCGCGCAGTTCTGGATTATTGCACCGGCGGAACGGAGCGGCAGGTCACGGCCGGCACGCTCGTCGTCACCGAGGGCGGCACCACCGGCCATCTCTATGTGCTGATGCAAGGCAAGCTCGAGGTGCTGAAGGGCGAGATGGTGGTCGCGACCGTCACCGAGCCCGGCGCGGTGCTCGGTGAAATGTCGGTGCTGCTGGGACAGCCGCACACCGCGACAGTGCGGGCCTGCTCCGACGCGGTCATTTACGAATTCGAGGATGCAGCCTCGTTCCTCAAGCAGGAGCCCGGGGTCGCGCTGCTGATCGCAAAGCTGCTGGCGCAGCGGCTCAATGTCGCCAACACCTATCTCGCCGATCTCAAGCGCCAATATGCCGGACACGGCACCCATCTCGCGATGGTCGGCGACGTGCTCCAGAGCATGATCAACCTGCCGCCGCTTGAGGTCTCGCCAGGCTCGGATCGGCAATCCGATCCAAGGATGTAAGCCAGTCCGACGCAGCCTCGACCGGGAGCGCGGAGTTGGGAAGGCGTACCGGATCTGTCGATCAGTCACCGGTTGATCCTTGCAGGATTCCGCGGTCGGCCAGGGCCTTGGCAAGTTGCTCGGTGTAGATGATCCGGCTCCATCGGTGCAAATGCGCCGGATAACGCGCGTACAGGATATCCAGCATGACGTCCGGGGTATCCAGGAACTGCGATCGTTCGAGGCCCAGGAGGGCGGCAATCCTTTCACCTGCCTCGACGTGAAAGCTCTGCGGGCCGCCTTGGGCATTGAGAGAATTGACCGGCGCGATCACAAGGTAGACCTGCGAGCGGTCAAGCTTCGAAAGCGTTGCCGACAGGGAGCCTAGCGCCTTCTCGAATTCCGCGTTGATCACGAACGGCTTCGTCTTGGGGGTCGGCTTGAAGGGAACGTGCCCTTCCAGGGTGGCTCGGAAAGCCTGCAGCGAGGGAATGTCGAGCATTCGATTGGGATCGATCGCGCTGCCGTGCTCGCTCCAAATGGTCGAAATGAACTGGTCCTTGCCGCCATAATACACGCCATACGCGCCTGGAAGCGGATTGTAGACGGCTCGCTCCATCAGCAGCCGAATGTATTCGGCACCGCCGGCTGGAAACGTCAGGCTCGAAGGAACTTCGAAGCGGTCGGTCCTGATGAAACCCGGCCACTCGTTCCAACTTGGATCGCGCTCGTACTGGATTGGATTGAACACCAGGACCAGCTTCCTGGGTTGGCGCCCCCGCGCGATCATCTTGTCGAGCATGGCGGCATAACCATCCGGGCCGACAAAGCCGATCGTGCAGAACGACTCGACATCGGATCCCGGAAACGCGTGCATCAGGGTCGGGACATGAATCCCCAACAGACAAGAGCTGTCGCCGAGGAAGGCAAGATCAGCCGCGGGCAGTCGCTCCGCACGTCTGATCTGTTCCAGGACGATGTAGGTTTCGATGCCGCGAGACCATTGATGGTTGCTCTGCTGATAAATGTAATGTGCGATTCCGAGGATGAGAGCCGCCAATGCGGCAACCGGAACGAATCGACTGGCAACCTTTTGAATTGCGTCGGTCAATGGCCACTTTGCAATCGCCTGGATCGTGCGCTCGAGAAGCATGACCTAGAACTGAAAATAGATGAAGGTTGCGTTGACGTGCCCGGAGGCTGCGATCGTCACAGCCGCCAGCGCTGCGAATAGCGGGTACCTCACCCACACGGGCCGCTGGAGCAGAAAATAGTCCCCGCGCGATTGAAGCTGCCACTCCAGCAGCAACAGCGGCACGGACAAAGTCAGAATGGCGACTACGATGGCGCTGTGTACGGGCGCCCATTCCCAGTTCCTGAGCGCGCCCAGCATGCCCGCCAGCAAATCCCAATTGACCGCGCGAAACAGGAACCAGCCGATGAACACGACCAGCATGGTGAGCACCCAGCTTGCACTTCGCGCCGCTTTCGAAGTGGGCTCGCCTCCGCGCGACACCATCCGCCAGATCGCAAGCGCCAGGCCGTGAAGCAGTCCCCAAAGAACGAACGTCCACGACGCGCCGTGCCAGAGGCCTCCCAGCGCCATCGTCAACAGCAGATTCCGGTTCGTGATCGCTTCGCCGCGACGGTTCCCGCCGAGCGGAATGTACAAATAGTCGCGTAGCCAGGTGCTGAGACTGATGTGCCAGCGGCGCCAGAATTCGCTGATGGATGTCGACCAATAAGGGTAGCGGAAATTCCACGTCAATTCGAAGCCGAACAGCAGCGCGACGCCTTTGGCGATGAGACTGTATCCGTTGAAGTCGGCATAGATCTGGATACCGAATGCGATCGTGGCAAGCAGCACCGACCAGCCAAAGGGCTGATCCGAAACGAAGAGCGTGTCGACGATCGGCGCCAGACTATCCGCCACCACCACTTTCATGGCATAGCCGTAGATCAGCAGCCAGAGTGCGCGATCGGCATGATCAGACGTGAATCGCCGCGGCATCGAAAATTGATCCAGGAGATTGCTGGCTCTTTCGATCGGCCCCGCCACGAGTTGCGGAAAGAATGCCTTGAAGGCGAAAAACTTGACGAGGTTTGTCTCAGCGGCGTGCTTGCCGCGATAAACGTCCACCACGTATGCGATGCCCTGGAACGTGATGAAGGAAATTCCCAGCGGCAGGATAATGCGTAACGTCGGCAGATGGGGATTTAGACCCGCGCGGTGAGCGATCGCCCCGAAGGAATCGACAAAGAAATTGAAGTACTTGAATATCGCAAGAGCGGCGATTGCGGTCGCGACGGCGAAAAAGACCAGGAGATTCCGAACCTTCTCGCGAACGCTCGCGGCGATCAGAATTGCCGCAGCATAGTTGACGATGGAAATTCCGATCAGCAGGGACAGAAAACGCCAGTCCCACCAGCCGTAAAATACGTAGCTGGCTGCGAGTATGATGAAATTCTGGACCGCGAGCCTCGACGTGGCGTGGTAAAGCAGGAACGTCACGACGACGAGACCAAGGAACGGCACGGAAACGAAGGACATTGCAGGAGGCCGCTCTGGTTTACAAAGTGACCGCGACGCCGCTCAACATCCAGCTCAGTCTGGATAACGACACGGTCGAGAACTGCGGCTACGATTGATGCGGTGCGACCGGGTGTCCCGCGATGTCATGCGGGGACCAGGTGGCAGACTGTTCGTCAGCCATGACGCATCCGAGCCTGGCATCGGATCGGGAATTGGCGCCGGAGCTGCGTCTTCAATCGCCGCAGGGCGACAGGACGGGCCCGACGAGCACAGCAATTTGCATTTTATACCCCTATTGGTTTTATGGGTATCAAACCGCAACTTGGAGGAGAAATCAACAGGAACTCATAGACCCGCCCGCCCTTCGGACGGCCGCGTCAGCGGCGGAGCATCCGGCAACGGCGGATCGGCAATCCGATCCAGGGATGTAAGCCAGTCCGGCGCAGCCTCGACCGGGAGCGCGGGCCGCTTCAGCGGCGCGTCGAGATCGATCCACTGTGCTTCGCCCGCCGCCAGCCAGAACGCCTTGTTCGCATCGAGGTCCAGCACGATATGCGTCGGCGGACGGCCGTGCTGCAGTCCGGCGTTGAACACCCAGGTCGGGCCGAGCCGGTCGAACCACGAGCCGTCGGGGATGAAGGGTGACTGATGCACGTGGCCGGAGATCACCATCGCCGGCTGATACTGCATGATCCATTGCACCAGCTCGACATCGCCGAAGAAGCGCTTGCCGCCCCAGCTCGTCGGCGAGTCTGCCGGCGGCGCATGATGCGCCCAGATCCATCGCTGCGGCCGGTTGACGGACGCATCGCGCAGCTGGTCGACGAGGCGCTGCTTGACCAACGGTCCGTCCCACCACGGGCACACCGTGAACAGCGTGTCGCCGATCGACAGGCTGTCGCCGTCGCAGGCAACGCCAAGCTCGCGGACCTCCGAGATCCAGCGCGAGATCTTCTCGCCCTCCGGATTGCGCTCGTCGAGGTCGTGATTGCCGGAGCAGAGAATGACCTTGGTCTGCGCGGCGAGCAACGCGAGGTACTTCTTCACCACCACGATCTGGGCGCGAAAATCCACCATGGAGCCGATGTCGAGCGCATCGCCGGCAAAGATCACGAGGTCGAACTGCGGCGCGGCGCTGACCAGCCAGTCGAGCTGCGGCAGCGAATAGTGCAGGTCGGCCACGACCAGGCAACGCATAGAAAATCCGTGTATGAGACGTTGAAAATATTTGGGAATTGCAAAACGTCATCAAGCAAGAAGCAGTCCAGCATGGTCGCTTCTTCTGGTCAATCGGACGCGGCAAGCATGCTCCGGCGCCTTGGCGCGCGCAAGGGGCGGGGCGTCGCAGGGCTGGACCGGATCATCGAATTCTGGTGTCGTGGCGCGCCTTCAACGCGGGTGATCGCATGACCTCCTTCAAGACCATTCGCGCCCGCGCCGAAAAGCGCAAGGGCGGGCCGAAGGCGCTGGACAGTCTGATGCCGGCAAAGCCCGACCTGAAGCGGCTGGCCAGGCTCGGCGACGATCGCATCCTTGCCGAGATGACCAAGCGGGTGTTTTGCGCGGGCTTCGCCTGGAGCGTGATCGATTCGAAGTGGGACGGCTTCGAGGACGCCTTCCTGCGCTTCCAGCCGGCCAAGCTCAGCTTCCAGCCCGAAGATTATTGGGAAGGCCTGCTGCGCGATGTCCGCATCGTGCGCAACGGCGCCAAGATCATGTCGGTGCGCGACAACGCCGCCTTCGTGCAGGCCATCGCCAAGGAGCACGGCAGCTTCGGCAAGTTTCTGGCGAAGTGGCCCTCGTCCGACGAGATCGGCCTGCTTGACCTGCTCGTCAAGCGCGGCAGCCGTCTTGGCGGCAACACCGGCCAGATGCTGCTGCGCTTCGTCGGCTGGGACGGTTTCGTCGCGTCCAGGGATGTCGTCGCCTGCCTGCGCGATGCTGGTCTCGACATCGCCGAGGAGGTCAAGTCGAAGGGCGATCTCGCCAAGGTGCAGGCGCAGTTCAACGCCTGGGCCGAGGAGACCGGTCTGCCCTACACGCATCTGTCGCGGATCTGCGCGCTCTCGGTCGGCGAGAACCGGAGCGAATAGGATCTGCCGCGCCCTCGCGCGCGTCCTTGCCGCCGTGTTGATTTTCGCCACGAATGTCAAGTAGGCCGCGTGCGTGCGGCCGTGGCGGCAGGCATTCCGCCGCTGGCGGTGACGCGATCGGGAGGAGGCCCCATGGCAGGAGCATTGGAAGGCAAGGTTGCCGTCGTGACGGGGGCCGCGTCGGGCATCGGGCTGGCCAGCACCGAGGCGATGCTGGCCGCGGGCGCGCGCGTGGTGATGGTCGACCGCGACGCTGCGGCGCTGAAGGCGCTCTGCGACAGGCACGGCGAAGCGGTGATCCCGCTCGTCGTCGATCTGCTCGACCCCAAGGACTGCGCGACGCTGCTGCCAAAGGTTCTGGAGACAGCGGGCCAGCTCGACATCCTGCATGCGAACGCGGGAACCTATGTCGGCGGCGACCTGGTCGATGCCGACACCGGGGCGATCGACCGGATGCTGAACTTGAACGTCAACGTCGTGATGAAGAACGTCCACGACGTGCTTCCTCACATGATCGAGCGCCGGACCGGTGACATCATCGTCACGAGCTCCCTGGCGGCGCATTTTCCGACGCCGTGGGAGCCCGTCTATGCGTCGTCCAAATGGGCGATCAATTGCTTTGTCCAGACGGTGCGACGCCAGGTGTTCAAGCACGGCATCCGCGTGGGATCAGTCTCGCCCGGCCCCGTCATCAGCGCATTGCTCGCGGACTGGCCTCTCGAGAAGCTGAAGGCCGCCCGGGAATCGGGAAGCCTGCTGGAGGCCGCCGAGGTGGCCGACGTCGTGATGTTCATGCTGACGCGGCCGCGCGGCACGACGATTCGCGATGTCGTGATGCTGCCCAGCAATTTCGATCTCTAGGTGGCGCGTTGGCGCCGGAGCGCCAAAATGATGTGCACGGTGTGGCGATCGCGCGCCGAAGCAGCGGCGGATGAAACTCGCGATCACGAAATGAATTCTGCCGGAACATTTGTGCGTGGCACCCGTTCGGACGTTGAGCCAGGCGAGAAACGGCGCAGGGAACGCCCGCGCTGGCTCCAACCCATGAAACCCGACACGGCAAAACGGAGCAGCTCATGAAGCTAACGTCCGCACAGGTGAAGCAGACCGTCAATCAACTCGGCGCCCAGGTGCTGCCCGACGAGCATCCCGCCATGCCCCAGCTCAGCAGCATGTTCGGCGAGCACACGTTCTTCGTCGATGAAACGGGACTCAAGGTGCTCGAGCCCACCCCGTCGGCGGGCGCGGAGCGGCAGACCGGCGAGGTCGTCAGTCTCGCCGACTGGAGCGATTCGGAACTGACGCGCCTGACGGCACATGAGCCCGAGCCGACAGGGGTAATCGTGGTGTTCGAGCAGATGAAGCATTGATTGGCGCGGGCCGATCGACCTTTGGCGGTGGCGGGTCTGAAAATCCGCCACGCGCGCAAGGATGTCGCGTTCGCGGAGGGTCTTTCAGTGTGGTTCAAATGCCGAAAGTCAGCTGCGGCTCCGCATCGTCCCCGTCCTGGAGGGACGATAGCGATACCCCCAGCAGCCTGACACGCTTGGGCAGCGGCATCTCGACTTCGAGCAGGCCACAGGCCAGCCGTTCCAGATCGTTCCGGCCTGCGACCGGCGCGGTGACGGACCTGCTGCGCGTGATGATCTCGAAGTCGGCKAATTTGATCTTCAAGGTGACGGTGCGGCCGCGGTTGCCGGTCGTCTCGCAATGGCGCCAGACCTTGTCGACGAGAGGCTTGAGCTCGGCGACCAGCGTGTCGAATTCGTCAAGGTCGGTCGAGAATGTGGTCTCCGCGCCGATCGACTTGCGGATCCGGTTGGCCCGCACCGGCCGCTCGTCGACGCCGCGTGAGATCCAATAATAATACGCGCCCGACTTGCCGAAATTCGCATTCATGAACTCCAGCGTCTGGTTGCGGATGTCGAGACCGGTGAACAGGCCGAGCGCATTCATCTTCGCACTGGTCGCCGGGCCGATCCCATGAAACTTGCCGACGGGCAGCGTCTCGACGAAGGCGGGCCCCATCTCCGGCGAGATCACGAACTGACCGTTGGGCTTGCGATGATCGGAGGCGAGTTTTGCCAGAAACTTGTTGTAGGAGATGCCTGCCGAAGCGTTGAGGCCCGTCTCGGCCTTGATTGTCTCGCGAATCCGCAGCGCGACGTCCCGCGCCAGCGGAATGCCTTGCAGGTTCTCCGTCACGTCGAGATAGGCCTCGTCGAGCGACAGCGGCTCGATGATCGGCGTGTGCTCGGCAAAGATGTCGCGGATCTGCCTGGAGATCGCCTTGTAGATCTCGAACCGCGGCTTGACGAAGATCAGATCAGGACATTGCCGCTTCGCGGTCACCGACGGCATCGCGGAGCGAACGCCGAACTGGCGAGCCTCATAGCTGGCGGCCGCGACGACGCCGCGTTCCGCGGAGCCTCCGACCGCGACCGGCTTTCCGCGCAGCTCCGGATTGTCGCGCTGCTCCACGGACGCATAGAAGGCATCCATGTCGATATGGATGATCTTGCGCACCGGCGAGGTCTCGCCAGTCACCGTGTCGGATTCGCTCATGGCAGGATGATACAATCGGGCGAAGCGAAGCGCGAGGTGATGGATGCTTTTTCGCGCCTTACGCAGCCCGGGCCCCGTTCGCCGGCCTGCTCAATGCGGCCATCTGGCGTTTGAATTGAGGCGTTCAGTCTCGACCAGGTTCAAAGAACAGTCTCAGGCTTGTGAGTGGCGAGCAAGAGCACGCGATCTAATATGAGCCCACGGAGGACAGCCAATGCAATACAGCTCCGAGCTCATTCAGACGATGCGTCAGGCACTGGAGACCGTGATGGCGAGCGTACCGGCCCATCAGTCGGTGTTCGGTCTGAAAGCGGCCGTGGCCGAATGCATCCTGAAGTCTGCCGCACACGGCCAGACGTCGTATGACGGGCTGGTGACCTCCGCCTCCGACCAGATCCAGGCGATCATCTCGATGCTGACGTGAGCGTCTCGCTTGATTTCCGGGGGAGCACCCTCCGGTTCAAGGTCTCACTGAATAGTCATTCGAAATGGCGGTGTCGCCGCCGGCGTAGAAGTCGCGATCTAGATGAGATACTGCGATAGCTCTTCGAACTCGATCGCCGTGAGGCGGCCACTGTTCGCGAGATCCTTTAGTCGTTGGGCGAATTGCGAGGAGGCCGCGATTCGCTCCTCTTGCCCTAACGTGTCGAACCATTCTGCCTCGTCGCCCTCGTAGAGCGGCATATCCGCGACGAGCGGCGTTTTGGCGAGGACATCATGGCTGCCGGCCGGCCGCACTTCGTAGTTATCCAGCCGTCGCCATGCCCCGACCCGGCGTTCGGCCCGAATGCGGAAATCTTCTCGCATCCTCGCCTTGAGCTCGTCCGCTGTATAGCTGCGCCAGCCCAGAGAGCGCATGATCTCTCTCATCCGCTGCGTATGCTCCGTCCTTTCGGTATCGGTCAGGGTGACCGGGTAATCGCCGAATTTGTAGTCAAGATAGTCCTCCCCCTTGTTGCGCAGGCACGCAATCATGTGGTGGAGGCTATCGAACGTGCCGATCTCGCGCGTACCGATGCGCATCCAATCAAGGTGCATGAGCATGCTGTGGGCAATGGCCACAAACTTGTCGTTCGCCAGCGCATCGACGAATGGACGGTATAAGGCGAGCTCACGTTCGAGGCGGTCGGAAGAATCGGCCATCGGCGGTTCGTATTTCAGGTCTTGCGAGACGGCGTCGCCGAAGACGACGTCGTCCGTGCGAATATCGACGTCTCCGATAATCCAGATCTTTTCGCCGCGGCCCTCGCGCCGCCACCAACCCATTCGGTTCTGGACGTTGCCTCGCGTGCCATCGGGCTGCAGCACATC
Organism: Bradyrhizobium sp. P5_C11_2; assembly: GCF_054049755.1. Lineage (NCBI taxonomy): Bacteria > Pseudomonadati > Pseudomonadota > Alphaproteobacteria > Hyphomicrobiales > Nitrobacteraceae > Bradyrhizobium > Bradyrhizobium sp. P5_C11_2. The sequence goes on along the minus strand of NZ_JBFULT010000005.1, from coordinate 22,376 downwards.
CCGCGCGCGGATCGGGCGTAGGACCTCCCCGAAGCGATTCCAATGGACGACCGCAACTCCATGTCGCGTGCGGCACCCGTTCCTGTTCAGGTCGGTCACAACAGGCGCCCTCGTCTCGGGCGAATAGGAATACCAAGGCGCGTACTTCCGGTCATGTAGGGGACCGCCGACCCATCGCCAAACAAGCTTTGAATACCAGAGGCGCTCGCGCCACACCCGTAGTCTCCGCCAGGGACGTCGTATGACGTAGCGAAGCTGCTCAAGGGGTGTCAGTCTGAACTGTAGAAAGCGCGGATAAGGGTATCTGCGGCTCATGTCGCTTCCACGCTCTGGCGCCGAGGGTGCGGCATCGCTGTCAATTGCGCTGTAGGCGCGCCCGCGGGACGCTTGCGTGGCAGCCGCCACCACGACGAGCAAATCGTGAAATGGCGCACCCGACACGATTCGAACGTGTGACCTTTGCCTTCGGAGGGCAACGCTCTATCCAGCTGAGCTACGGGTGCTAGTCGAGGTTCATTTAGCCGATTGGCGGGGGGTGGGCAACCGCTTCTCGCCGGCCGTTTTCAGGCCGATTTGCGGGCGGCGCGGCCAGGAACCGGCTCCCGGCCGAGGCCTGCGAATTCGGCCAGCAGGCGTTCGGTGCAGATGACGCGGTTGCGACCGAGCCGTTTTGCCGCATAAAGCGCCTCGTCGGCCGCACCGAGCAGCCGATCGGGGCCGCCGTCGCTTTCGCCCGGGATGTGGCTGGTGACGCCGACGCTGAGGGTGACGTGATCACCGGCCCCGACGGCGCCATGGGGGACCCGCAAGGCCATGACGGCACAGCGGATCTCATCGGCGATGGCGCAGGCGTCGTCGCAATTCATGTCCGGCAGGATCAGCGCGAACTCCTCGCCGCCATAGCGGCTGGCGAGGTCGAGCGGGCGCATCGCATGGCGGCTGACGACGGCGGCAACCGCGCGCAGGCATTCGTCCCCGGTTTGATGGCCGTGCCGGTCGTTGAACAGCTTGAAATGATCGACATCGACGAACAGCAGCGCCAGGGGCTTCTGCGTGCGCCGGGCGCGGGCCCATTCCGTCATCAGCACCTGATCGAAGGAACGGCGGTTCGAGAGCCCGGTCAGTCCGTCCTTGGTGGCGAGCTCCTTGAGCGCCGTCTCGGCGCGCTTCTGGTCGGTGAGATCGCGCAGCGTCTCCACCACCGCGATCAGATTGCCGGCCTCGTCGTGGATCGGGCCGGCGTCGATGGCGAGATAGAGCTGGCTGCCGAGCTTCGGCATCACGCACCAGTTCTCTGCGCTGAAGCCGAGCCCGTTATGGCCGCGCGCCGCATATTCCGGATAGAACTCCGGAAGCCGTTCCGGCCGGTCGAGCGCGACCAGGTCGGCGAGGCAAGGCCGCCTGGTCTCGTAGAAGGCCTGCCAGTGTTTCGTGGTGCCGATCACCTCGGAGGCGGCGACGCCGGTCAGCCGCTCGCAGGCCCTGTTCCAGATCACGACGCGGCGCTTCGGGTCGATCACGAAGGTCGGGACGACCAGATGCTGCATCAGCCGCACCGCATAGGAGTCGGCGACGTCGATGGTTTTCGCTGAAGTTTTCCTCGGCTTCGCCATCTCAGGCCACCGCCGCCACCGGTACGGCGCCGCCCGGGCCGAACAGCTTGCGCACCTCGGCGGCCGGCTTCGCGGCGCTGAACAGATAGCCCTGCATCTCCGTGCAGCCGAGGGCGCGCAGCATCTCGCGCTGGGCCTCGGTCTCGACGCCCTCGGCGACCGTGGTCATGTTGCTGGCGGCCGCGATCTTCACCACGGCCTGCACGATGACGGGCGCGCCGCTCGCGTCGGCGATGTCGGCGACGAAGCAGCGGTCGATCTTGATCTTGTCGAACGGGAAGCGCTTCAGATAGCTCAGCGAGGAGTAGCCGGTGCCGAAATCGTCGAGCGCGATGCGCACGCCGATCGAGCGGAGCTGGTGCAGGATCGAGAGCGCCGCCTCGTCGTCGCGGATCAGCACGGCCTCGGTGATCTCGAGCTCGAGCCGCCGCGGGTCGAGGCCGGAATTGGCGAGCGCGCTTGCGATCTTCAGGGCCAGCGTGTCGCATTTGAGCTGCACCGGCGAGACGTTGACCGCGAGCCGCACATGCGCCGGCCAGGTCGCGGCCTCGTTGCAGGCGGTGCGGAGCACCCAGTCGCCGAGCTCGTTGATCAGGCCGGTATCCTCGGCGACCGGAATGAATTCGGCCGGCGACACCATGCCGCGCTCGGGATGCCGCCAGCGCAGCAGCGCCTCGCAGCCCGAGACCTCGCCGGAGTGCAGGTTGACCAGCGGCTGGTAGTGGATCTCGAAGCCGCCGTTCACCAGGGCCTGACGCAGGTCCTGCTCCATGGTGAGCCGCGCCTTGGCGCTCGCATCCATCGCCGGCACGAAGAAGCGATAGGTGCGGCGGCCCTCCGCCTTGGCGCCGTACATCGCGAGATCGGCGTTCTTGATGAGCTGATCGAGATCGGTGCCGTCCTGCGGCGCCAGCGCGATGCCGATGCTGGCATCGGTCGAGAGCTGGTGGCCGAGGCAGTGATAGGGGCGTCGGATCGCCTCGTGGATGCGGGTCACGAACGACAGCACGTCGGCCGACGATTCCACCTTGGTCTGGATCACGGCGAATTCGTCGCCGCCGAGCCGCGCGATCAGGTCGTCCTGCTTGAGGCAGCCCCGGATGCGGCCCGCGATCGCCTTCAACAGCTCGTCGCCGACATGATGGCCGAGCGAATCGTTGATGCCCTTGAACTCGTCGACGTCGATATAGAGCAGCGCGAACTGCTCGCCGCCGGCGACCTTCGCCAGTTCGCGTTCGATCTGTTCGCGGAACAGCGTGCGGTTCGGCAGGTCGGTCAGCGCATCGTAGTGCGCCATATGCGCGATCTTCTCGTGGGCGCGCCGCCGCTCGGTGACATCCTCGACGACGCTGATGAGGTAGCGCGGCTCGCCGGACTTGTCGCGAATGCCGATCCGGGTCGAGGTGATGTAGCGCGGTCCCTTGGTTTGGCTCGGCCAGGCGTGCTCGTCCATGAACAATCCCTCGGCCGCCTGCAGCGCCTTGCTGTCGTCGTCGGTGACGATCCTGGCGATGGCATCCGGATACATGTCGAAGGGAGTCTTGCCGACGATGATGTCACCGGGCTGGCCGAATTGCTCCTCGGCGGTCCGGTTGACCAGCAGATACTGCCGCGTCCGGGCATCCTTCACCGTGATCTGCGAGGGGATGTGATCGATGATCTCGCGCAGGAACATGTGGTTGCGGTCGCGTTCCTGCTCCAGATTGCGCCGCTCGGTGATTTCCTCGATCGTGGCGACCCATCCGCCCTGCGCCAGCGGGGTGTTGATGACCTGGAAGGCGCGGCCATTGGGCAGTTCATGGATCCTGGTGGAGACCTTGCCTTCGGCGACGACCCGCATCACATCGGTGCAAAACGCCTCGACGTCGCCGCCGAACGCGCCACGTTCCTTGCGATGATACATCGCCTCGCGGATGTGGCAGCCGGGCTTGATGACGTCGTGGGACAGGCCGAACATCTCGGCGTAGCGGCGGTTGCAGGTGACGATAAATCCGGCGGCGTCGTACAGGATCAGTCCTTGCGACATGTTGTTCAGGGCGGTGTCGAGCCGCTGCCGCTCCGCTTCGATCCGCTCCTGGGCTTCCCGGCTCTGCCGGCCGATCTGGCGGATGATCAGGAAGAGGATCAACGCGATCACGATCGCCGAAAGCGTTGCCGTGGTGAGCATGAAGCCGGTCTGCTGGCGCCAGTCGGCCAGCGCGGCACTCGTGGTGTTGGTCGCGACGATGACCAGTGGGAAATGCGAGAGCGAGGCCGCCGAGCCGAGGCGGTCTTCGCCGTCGATCGGACCCTTGACGCGCAGCGTGTGCCGGCCGCCCTCGGCCAGCATCTTGCGCATCAGCGGCGCGTCCTTGAAATTCCTGCCGATCAGCTCCTCGACATGCGGGTAGCGCGCCAGCATCTTGCCTTCGCGATCGAACAGCGAAATGGCCGCGCCTTCGGCGAGCGCCACGGACGCGAAATAGTGCTGATAGCTGTCGGGATCGATCCGGCGCACCATGACGCCGAGGAACGTGCCGTCCGGCATGTTCAGCCGGCGCGCGACGATGGTCGTCCATTTCCCGATGATGTAGCTGCGCACGGATTCCAGCAGGACCGGCTCGGCGCGCGGATTCGATTTGAAGGTCTGGAAATAGTCCCGGGACGAAATGTTGATCTTGGGCAGCGGCTGGGCGCGCGACCAGTTGATGATGTCGCCGTCCGCGTCGTAGATCACGATGTCGCCGAGATGGGACACCGCGCTGATCTTGCCCCTCAGCATCCGGTTCGCGTCGGATCCCGACATGCGCTCGCGGAACATTGCCGGCGAGGTGATCTCCGGCAGGTTCATCTGCCCGATCAGGTCGGCGGCGACGACGTCGGAATCCTCGAACTGCTGGTCGAAATGGCGTGCGATCAGCTGCACGGTATTTTCCAGCTCGCGCTCGCGGTTGGTCAGTGTGCGCTCGCGAAATTCGCCGATGGCCATCGCGGTCACGGTGAAGATGCCGGCGACGAGCAGCGCGCCGCACAGGGTCAGCCACAGCACGGGGCCTGGCCGCGCCGCAGMCTCCCAGCCGTTCTTCACGGCTAGGGACATTCCGGTTGCGATCCTGGAAAAGACCTGGCGCATTCCCCCTCCCTGGGGGAACATGAATACAACGCACAAATGGCGCAAACCTTAGGAAAACCAGTTACCTAAGGATTAATCCGGTTGCACGGCCGGCCCCGCGTCCGCAGTGCGGGAATCGCTCTGCGGTTGCGCGGCATCCGCATCAAGCGCGGCGCTGCATCATGAATCGCCGCTTAATGCGAGGCTCCCGCGCTCTTCTCTCCACGGCCAGCGCGCAGCCGTCCGACCACCCCGGTCGGGAAGAAGTAGACGCTGGCGATGAAGAGCAGCCCGAGCCACAGCAGCCAGCGGTCGGGATGCAGCAGCCCCAGCAGCAGCGGCAGGCCGGCCTCGGCGGCTGCCTTGGAGGCGACGCCCATCAGCGACTGGAGATAGTTCTGGGCGAGGATGAAGATCGTGGCGCCGATGATCGCGCCATAGATCGTGCCCATGCCGCCGATCACCACCATCAGCAGGATGTCGAGCATGATCGAGAAGCTGAGCGAGGTGTCGGGCCCGGCATAGCGCAGCCACAGCGCGTTGAGGATGCCGGCACCGGCGGCGACCAGTGCGGCGAGGCAGTTGGCATAGGTCAGGTGGAAGACGGTGCGGAAGCCGAGCGCTTCGGCGCGAAAACGATTCTCGCGGATCGCCTGCAGCACGCGGCCGAACGGCGAGTTCACCACCCGCAACAGGGCGAGGATCATCAGGGCCGAGACCGCGAACACCAGGTAGTAGGTCAGGGTCCGGCCGTTGATCTCGAAGCCGAGGAGATTTTTGGAGATCAGCACCGTACCAGGCCTGAGCAGCTCCGGCAGTTGAAAGCTGCGTCCGTCCTCGCCGCCGGTCAGCCAGGAGAGCTGCGAGGCCAGCACCTGGAAGGCGGAGGCGACCGCCAGCGTGATCATGGCGAAAAAGATCGCGGCGACCCGCAGCGAGAACAGGCCGATGGCGAGCGCGAGCAGGGCGGCGAGCGGCAGGCCGACGACGATGCCGGTCGCCACCGCGGCCCAATTCGGGCCCATCCCGTACAGCGCGATCGCGATGGCGTAGCTGCCAATGCCGTAGAACATGGTGTGGGCGAACGACACCGAGCCGGTATAGCCGAGCAGCAGGTCGTAGGACGCGACCAGCGCGGCAAAGACGCAGATCTTGGCCGCGACGTTCAGCGCCTTGGCGCCGGGGAACAGGAACGGCGTCGCCGCCAGCGCCAGGATGATGACGACGAGAACGAGCGTGAGCACGCGGCTCTTCGGCGGATCGCCTGACAGGATCATCATCGGCTGGTCACCGCGTAGAGGCCGCGCGGACGCCACATCAGGATGGCGACCATCAGCAGGATGTTGGAGACGAGGGCGAGCTTCGGCACCAGGAAGCCGCCGTAATTGGCGACCATCGCCACCAAAATCGCGCCGATGAAGCAGCCGCCGATCGACCCAAGGCCGCCGATGATGACGACGATGAAGATCAGCACGGTGAGGTCGTCGCTCATGGAGGCGTGGACCTGCTCGCGATAGAGCGCCCACATCACGCCGCCGAGGCCGGCGAGCGCCGATCCCRTCATGAACACGCCGAGGAATAGGCGGCGGATGCGATAGCCGAGCGCCTCGACCATCTCGCGGTTCTCGACCCCGGCGCGGATCAGCAGGCCGAGCTTGGTGCGGTTGAGCACGAGCTGGATCGCGACGAACACGGAGAGCCCGATCAGCGTCGCCAGCACGCGGTATTTGGCGATCGCGACGTCGCCGAGGATGAAGGAGCCGCGCAGTGAGGTCGGCAGCGGCATCGGGATGATCTGTGGTCCCCACAAGGCATAGAGCGTCTGCTCCGCGACGATCAGGCCGCCGGTCGTCATCAGGATCTGCTTCAGATGCTGGCCGTAGACCGGGAGGATCAGCACGCGCTCGACGACCAGGCCGAGCGCGCCGGACACCGCCATCGACAGCAGCGCGGCCGGCGCCAGCACCGCCAGGTTCACCCACAGCGAGTCTGCCTGCACGGAGGCCGCGAACGGCGCCAGCACCAGGGTCGCGACATAGGCGCCGACCGCGATGAAGGCGCCATGGCCGAAATTGAGCACGTCCATCAGGCCGAACACCAGCGTCAACCCCGAGGCCATGATGAAGATCATCATGCCCATCGCGAGGCTCGCGGCCGTCAGCGTCAGCCAGGTGCTGGGCGAGCCGATCAGCGGGATCATTGCGAGCGCCAGCGCGATCGGCAGCAGGATCGGCGCGATGTCGCGCTTCGGCTTCGGCAGCGGATCGGTTGCAGCCAGCTCAGTCATTGATGCGCCTCCAGGCTCAGGCCCAACAGCCGCTCCTGGAGCGGCACGTCGGTGGCCAGCGCCGCCATCTCGCCGCGATGGACGATGGTGCCGTTGTCCATGACCAGCACGTTGTCGCCGAGCTCGCGGGCGGCAAAGAAATTCTGCTCGACGAGGAGAATGGTGGCGCCCTTGCGCTTGATCTCCTTCAGGCACTCGATCAGCGCCATGACGATCGCGGGCGCCAGCCCCTTGGTCGGCTCGTCGATCAAGAGCAGCTTGCGCGGCTCGATGATCGCGCGCGCGATCGACAGCATCTGCTTCTGTCCGCCGGAGAGGCTTCCCGCGCGCGACAGCCAGAACCGGCGCAGCGCCGGGAAGAAGCCGAAGATCCAGTCGAGCTGGGTGTCGTCGAGCGGCCCGTCGCGCGCCGCCAGCACCAAATTCTCCTTCACCGTGAGGTCGGAGAACACCGCCATGCTCTCCGGCACGTAGCCGACGCCGAGCCGCGCGATGTCGGGCGTGGCGCGGCTCTCGATGCGCTCGCCGGCCAGCACGATCTCGCCGCGGGACGCCTGCCAGAGGCCCATGATGGTGCGCAGCGTCGTGGTCTTGCCGGCGCCGTTGCGGCCGAGCAGCATCGTGGTCTGTCCCTGCGGGACCGCGAGATCGATGCCCTGGAGGATGTGATAGCGGCCGATATGGGTGTGCACGCCGGAGAGTTTCAGCAGATCGGTCATGCCGCGCCCTCCGATGCAGCTTTCCTGGGCGCCACGCCGAGATAGGCTTCCTGCACGATCGGGGACGCGATCACCTCGGCCGGCGGACCATCGGCAACAAGCTGGCCGTTATGCAGCACGATGATGCGGTCGGCGAGCGAGCGCACCACGTCCATCTTGTGCTCGACCAGGAGGATGATCTTGCTGCTGTCCTGCTTGAGCTGCGCGATCAGGTTCAGCACCACCGGCACCTCGTCGATGCTCATCCCGGCGGTCGGCTCGTCGAACATGAACACTTTCGGCTCCAGCGCGATCATCAGCGCGACCTCGAGCTTGCGCTGGTCGCCATGCGACAGTGCGGTCGCAGTGACGCCGCGCCGATTGCCGAGCGCGACCTGGTCGAGGATGGCGTCGGCGCGGGCGATCAGGTCGCGGCGCATCATCCAGGGTCGCAGCATGTCGTAATGGGTGCCGTTCGCCGCCTGCACCGCGAGACGGACGTTTTCCTCCACCGTGAGGTTCGGAAACAGGTTGGTCAACTGGAACGCGCGGCCAAGGCCGGCGCGGGTGCGCAAGGGCGCGGAGCGATGCGTGATGTCGGCGCCGTCGAACAGGATGCTGCCGCTCGAGGCGCGCAACTGGCCCGAGATCAGGTTGAAATAGGTGGTCTTGCCGGCGCCGTTCGGCCCGACGATGGCGGTGAGCTCGCCGGGGCGAAAGCTGCAAGTGACGTTGTTGACCGCGACATGGCCGCCGAAGCGGATGGTGAGGTCGCGGGTCTCGAGGGTCAGCGTCATAAGCAGTCCGGCGAATGATGGGGTGGGAACGTATCCGCGATCACACTGCGCTCCCTCCCCCGCTTGCGGGGGAGGGTTGGGGAGAGGGTGCTTCCGCGGGCGAGAACCCCCAAGAGGAAAGAGCCCCCACCCGGCCTCCCGCGCAAGCGGGGGAGGTGAAGGAAGAACGATCAGCGCTTGTTCTTAACCGGGACGTTCATGTCCTCGATCTTCAGCTCGCGCACCGGCTCGAGCACGGCCCAGGCGACGTTCGGATCGACCTTGACCTTGAAGTGATACATGCTCTGGAGCGCCTGATGGTCCTCTTTCCGGAACATCATCTTGCCCTTCGGCGTGTCGAACTCCAGGCCTTCCATCGCGGTGATCAGCTTCTCGGTGTCGGTCGACTTCGCCTTGGTCACGGCGGCGACGACCGACATCGCGGCGGCAAAGCCGCCGGCGGTGAAGAAGTCCGGCGGCGCGTTGAAGCGCTTCTGGTGCTCGGCGACCAGCCAGTCGTTCACCGGGTTCTTCGGGATGTCGTAGTAGTAATAGGTCGCGCCTTCCATGCCGGGCAGGCCCTTATAGGCGGCGAGTGCCGGCAGGATGTTGCCGCCGGTGGAGAGCTCGATGCCGTAGCGCTTCGGATCCATGTCCTGGAGCTTGGCCAGCGGATTGCCGGCGCCGGCCCAGATCACCCAGATCACCTTGCGGCCGGGCTTGTCCTTCAGCGCATCGAACAGGCGCTGGCCGACCGCGGTGAAGTCGGTGGTCGAGGTCGGCGCGTATTCCTCGGCGGCGAGCGTCGCGCCGGTCTTGGCGAGTGCTTCCTTGAAGGCGGCGACGCCGTCGCGGCCGAAGGCGTAGTCCTGCGCCAGGGTCGCCACGGTGACGCCCTGCTTGCCGATCGCGACCGCGTTGGAGATCGCGTCCTGCGATGAGTTGCGCGCCGTGCGGAAGATGTAGCGATTCCACTTCTCGCCGGTAATCTGGTCCGCGACCGCCGGCTCGACGATCAGGATCTTCTTGTTCTCCTCGGCGACGGGCAGGATCGCCAGCGCCGCGGCCGACGAGGTCGTGCCGATCGCGATGTCGGCCTTGTCGTCCTGATAGGCTTCCGCGAGCGCGGCCTTGGAGAGGTCTGGCTTGCCCTGGTCGTCCTTGGTGATGATGACGATCTTGCGCCCGTCGAGCGTCATGGTGCCCTTGGTGGCGTATTCAAAACCCATTTGCAGGCCGGTCTCGGTCTGCTTGGCGTAGGCCTCGAGCGGGCCGGTCTTGCCGTAGATCAGCGCGACCTTGAGGTCGTCGGCCTGTGCGGAGGTGCCCGCGGCGAGGGCGAGGATGGTTGTTGTTATGATGAGTGATCGACGCACGATGGTCCCTCCTGATTCAAAGTTTCTCGGTAACAGCGATTTGCACAACGCTACGAACATTGCAATTACACCTTCCGGCCGAGCACGCCGGCTTGCGAGCGTGCATCATTTTTGGGCCTGCCGCGGGGCTCCGCCGGATGCGGCAGGGACGCCAACTCCTTCGACCTGCCGCCAGTCCGACTGCGCCTCGTCCGCGCTCTCGAAAATATGCGGCGCTACGCCGCGCTTCTCCAGCGCTTCACCGAGCTTGATGCGCAGGAAGCCGGAGGTGGTGTAGCGCGAGACGCCCGAATAGAAGCGGTCGACCAGGCTGCGTACCATGGCCGAATAATCGTCCATCAGCTCCGGCAGGATGGAAAAATTGTCATAATTGACGATGGCGTAGACCCGGCGGCCGAGCGGCGCCAGCCTCGCCTCGACGATGGCCGCGATCGTGTCGATCTCGGCCTTGCTGCGCAACGGATAGCGCTCCAGGTTGATGAAAAACAGGTTCTGCTGCTCGTCCAGCGTGAAGCGCTGGTCGAGCGGGATGGTGAGCAGCCGCTCGCGCAGATCCATGGGTCCTTCGCGGAAGATGCGGTCGTCCATGACAGCTGGATCGCGCGGGATCAGCGGCTTGAAAGCCATCAGGCGCAAAATGTCGCGCTCGATGTCGATGCCCGGGGCGACTTCCGTGAGCTCGAGCCCGTCCGGCTTGAGCTCGAACACACAGCGCTCGGTGACATACAGCGCGCGTTGCCGCCGCGCGGCGGCAAACGAGCCGCTGAAGGTGACATGCTCGATGCCATCGACGAATTTTGGTGATTTCGCCTCGTCGAGGATGACAAGCCGGCCGTCGCTCACCGCGATGCGCTGCCTGCCTGCACCGAACGTGCCGACGAAGACGACCTCCTTGGCATTCTGGCTAATGTTGATGAAGCCGCCGGCACCGGCGAGCTTCGGCCCGAACTTGCTGACATTGAGGTTGCCGGCGCGATCGACCTGGGCGAGCCCGAGGAAGGCGGCATCCAGGCCGCCGCCGTCGTAGAAGTCGAACTGATAGGGCTGGTCGATCACCGCCTGCGTGTTGATCGCCGCGCCGAAATCGATGCCGCTCGCCGGGATGCCGCCGATCACGCCAGCCTCTGTCGTCAGCGTGATGAGGTCGATGATCCGCTCTTCATTGGCGACGGAGGCGATCCCCTCGGGCATGCCAATGCCGAGATTGACCACGCTGTTGGCTTTCAGCTCGAAGGCGGCGCGGCGCGCGATAATCTTGCGTTCGCTGATCGGCATGACCGGCAACGAGGCGGCGCGGACCCGGATCTCGCTGGAGAAGGCCGGATTGTATTGCGTGCCGAATGTCTGCCAATGATGCTCCGGCTTCGCCACGACGACGCAATCGACGAGGATGCCGGGAATCTTGACCTGGCGCGGATTGAGGCTGCCGCCCTCGGCCACGCGTTCGACCTGGGCAATGACGATGCCGCCGGAATTATGTGCCGCCATGGCGATGGCGAGCGCCTCGAGCGTCAGCGCCTCCCTTTCCATGGTGAGGTTGCCGTCGGGATCGCCGGTGGAGCCGCGAATGATCCCGACATTGATCGGGAAGGTTTTGTAGAGCAGGCACTCTTCACCGCGAAGCGTGATCAGTTCCACCATGTCCTCGGTGGTGCGGGCATTCAGCTTGCCGCCGCCGTGCCTGGGGTCGACGAACGTCCCCATGCCGACGCGGGTGATGTGGCCCGGCCGGTGTGCGGCGATGTCGCGGAACAGGTGCGTGATCACGCCCTGCGGCAGATTATAGGCCTCGATCTGATTTGCGATCGCGAGCTGCTGCAATTTCGGAGCAAGTCCCCAGTGCCCGCCGATGACGCGCCGAACCAGGCCTTCATGGGCGAAATGGTTGACGCCGCGATGCTTGCCGTCGCCCTGGCCGGCGGCATAGACCAGCGTCAGATTGCGCGGCTTGCCTTGCGTGTAGGGCGCGTCACCCTCGTTGGAGAGATAGAGCTCCTCCAGCGCCACTGCGATCTCCTCGGCAAAGCCGATGCCGACGAAGCCGCCGGTGGCGACGGTGTCGCCGTCGCGGATCAGCATGACGGCTTCCGCCGCGGTGACGACTTTGCCCTTCTCGGCGTTGCGCAGGTAGGGCAAGGCAGGATGCTGGCTCATGGCATTCCCTCCCATGTCTGTTGCGGACCGCATGCCCGTTCTTCTCGCTTGGCCTTATTCGTATCGCGCGGAGCGGCTGGCGACCAGCCGCTCCAGCGTCGCGGGGTGTCGCGCTCAGCCCATTCAGGGTTGAGCGATTTTGCGGGTTTCGGTGGCGAAATAGACCGAGACGATGGTGATGATCGCCAGCGCGATCATGTAGAGCGAGATCGGCCAGGTTGCAGGCGCGTACGCCGTCATCAGGCCCGTCGCGATCAGCGGCGACAGCGCGCCGGCGAAGATCGAGGCGAGGTTGTAGCCGAGCGAGACGCCGCTGTAGCGCACCTTGGTGCCGAACAGCTCCGACAGGAAGCTCGCCTGCGGGCCGTACATCGCGGCGTGGCCGACGGCGAGGCCGAGCACGATCGCGATCCAGGCGTATTGCGGATTCTTCGTCGCCAGCAGCATGAACAGCGGGAACGACATCAGCGCCGAGAACACCGCGCCGAAGATGTAGACCGGCCGCCGCCCGACCCGGTCGGAGAGCGCGCCGAAGGCGGGAATGGTGAAGGTCTCGATCGCCGCGCCGATCAGCACGCCGTTAAGCATGTCCTGCTTGTTCATGCCGAGCGATTGCGTCGCATAAGCGAGCACGAAGGTGGCGTAGATGTAGAAGAAGCCGTTCTCGRCAAAGCGCGCGCCCATCGCGAGCAGGATGTTCTTGGGATACATGCGGATCGCCTCGACGATCGGCATCTTCACATCCTGCTTGGTGTCCTTGACCTTCTGGAACTCCGGCGATTCCGCGATGGTGAAGCGGATCCAAAGGCCCACCAGCACCAGCGCGATCGAGAACAGGAACGGGATGCGCCAGCCCCAGGAAAGAAGCTGTGCGTCGGTCAGCATCGCGGACACCACCGAGAACACCAGCGTGCCGAGCACGAGGCCGAGCGGCGCCCCGAGTTGCGGCCAGCTGCCGTAAAAACCTTTCTTGTCCGCAGGCGCATGCTCGACCGCCATCAGCACCGCGCCGCCCCATTCGCCGCCGAGACCAAAGCCCTGGATCAGCCGGCAGGTCACCAGCAGGACCGCGGCCCAGATGCCGGCGGTCTCGTAGGTCGGCAGGAAGCCGATCGCCGCGGTCGCCGCGCCCATGATCAGCAGGGTCAGATAGAGCATGGTCTTGCGGCCGATCTTGTCGCCGTAGTGACCGAACACGACGCCGCCGAGCGGACGCGCGATGAAGCCGAGCGCGTAGGTCGCGAACGCCAGCAGCGTTCCCATCATGGGGTCGAAGGTCGGGAAGAACAGCTTGTTGAAGATCAGCGCCGCGGCGGTGCCGTAGAGGAAGAAGTCGTACCACTCGATGGCCGTGCCGATCAGGCTCGCGGTGGCGACCGTCACGTGCGACGGCTGTCTCGCCTGAAGCTGATGGACCGAGATCGCTTCACTCATCTTGCGTCCTCCCTGGTTGCGAATGCGCATGTGCAGCATGCGTCATTGTGCAAAGCGAAGAGCAAGCTCCGCGCCAGATGCCACAGGTTTGCGCAAAATGGCTGAAAACCCAGCAGTTTCCGCGCGAGCTTCGGGACAAAGCGGCCAGGCCGTGTGTCAGGAATCCGAGACTCCGGACACGCGATGTCTCGCAACTCAGACGGATGCGGCTCCCGAGGCGAGGCCGAACTTGGCGAGCTTCTTGTAGAAGGTCGCGCGCGAGATCTGGAGCATCTTGGCCGCTTCCGAGATCTGGCCGTTGCTGGCAGCGAGCGCCTGTTCGAGCGTGTGCTTCTCGAACTCGGCCTCGGCTTCGGCATAGGGCAGCACGAGGCCGGCCGGCCGCGATGGTGCCGTGGGCACCGTCTCCGCGCCAACGGGGAGAATGCGATCGAAGTCGTCGCTGGTGAGGCGTCCCGAATCGCTCAGGATCAGCGCGCGTTCCAGGATGTTGCGCAGTTCGCGGACATTGCCGGGCCAGCCATAGTGCGCAAGCGCAGCCAGGCCGCTCGGCGTGATCCTGGCATTGAGGTAGTCACCGGATGCGCTGATGTCTTCGAGCAGCCGTCCACAGATCTCGGGCAGGTCGTCCAGGCAGTGGCGCAGGGGCGGCAGCACGATCGAGAGCACGTTGAGCCGGTAGTAGAGATCCGCCCGGAATGTCCCTTCGCTGACCCGCTTGTGCAGGTCGACATTGGTGGCCGCAATCACCCGCACGTCGACCCTGGTGACCTTGTCGGAGCCGAGCGGCTCGATCTCGCGCTCCTGGAGCACGCGCAGCAGCTTGGCCTGCAATTGCAGCGGCATCTCGCCGATCTCGTCGAGAAACAGCGTGCCGCCGTCGGCGATCCGGAATTTTCCCTCGCGGCCCTTGCGATCGGCACCGGTATAGGCGCCCGGCGCGGTGCCGAAGAATTCCGATTCGATCAGCGTGTCCGGGATCGCCGCGACGTTGACGCTGACGAACGGCTTTTCGGCGCGGGCGGACGCGTTGTGGATCGCCTGCGCCAGCATTTCCTTGCCGGTGCCGGTCTCCCCGGTGAGCAGAACGGTGACGCTCTGGCGCGCGGCGCGCGCTGCAAGCTCCTTGGCCTGTGCGATGCCTGCGGTTGCACCGACATAGTCGTCGAACGTGAACCGGGCGGCGCGTGCATGTGACAATTGCCGCCGCGCCAGCCGCAAATCGTTTTCGAGCTGGGCGACGCGACCGAGCAGTGGCTTCAAGCCCTCGAGGCGGTCGTAGAGCACGAAGCCGATCGCGCCGATGATATTCCCCCTCTCGTCCTCGATCGGCATGCGGGTCACGACGAGCTGCTCGCCGCCGAGCTCCATGATGTCGAGGATGATCGGTTCTCCCGTTTCCACGACCCYTCGCATCAGGCTGTTGGGGATGACCTCCTCGATCGGGCGGCCGAGCGCCTCGGATTCATGCGAGAGGCCCATCGCGGTGACGTATTTCTCGTTGACATAGACCACGCGTCCGCTGCGATCGATTGCGATGGCGCCTTCGCACAGATGCTCCAGCCGCTCGAACAGCGTCTCCATGGCGCGTGCGCGGATATAGGCTGGATCGCTGACGACGGAAGAGGGACCGGACATGGCGTGCCTCGCGGGAAGCCCGCCTGTTTATTACCAAAAGGGCAGTAATTTCAAAGGGCGAAAACGGTGCTGGCTCCGAAGTTGCCGTCGTCCCGGCGAAGGCCGGGACCCATACCGCGTGATCTTTCTATGAACCCCGGTGGCTGTACCGGGGGACTGGTGCCCTAACTGCTAGCCTTCATCAAACTCCTCCCTGTGGTTATGGGTCCCGGCCTTCGCCGGGACGACACAGAGATTGTGGAGCTGCTGTCGCCCTACCGCCGATACCCGCTCGCCCGCGAATAGCCCTGGCGGTTCTGCTGCATCGGGCGGCTGGTGACGCTGGCACGGGACTCGCTGGAGGCGGGCGTCGCCAGCTTCAGCTCCTCCAGGAAGATCGGACGGGAGAAATAATAGCCCTGCGCGTAGCGGATCTTGGTTGCGGCCTGGAGATAGGCGAGCTCCTCGTAGGATTCGACGCCCTCGGCGATGACGGTCATGCCGAGCGCCTCGCTCAGGGATTCGATCGCGCGCAGGATGCCCTGGTTGCGCGGACGCTTGTGGATGTCGGAGATGAAGGAGCGGTCGATCTTGATCTCGTCGGCGGTGATGTCGGCGAGCGCCGAGAGCGAGGAATAGCCGGTGCCGAAATCGTCGATCGAGATGCCGACGCCGAGCTTGCGGAACATCGGCAGGATCTCGGCCTGGAAGTGATTCTTGGCGACGAAGGCCTCCTCCGTCAGCTCGATCATGAAGCGTTGGGGAAAGCCGGTCTGGTCCAGCGCCTGCGCGAAGCTGCGCATGAATTCGGGATTGCCGGCCTGCCTGGCGGCGACGTTGATGCTGATGATCGCTTCGGCGCCAAAAGTGTCGTTGATCAGGTCGATCGATTTGACGATCTCGGCGAGCACCAGATGGGTCAGCTCGTCGATCAGCCCGAGCTCGCCGGCCAGGTTGATGAACGAGCCGGGCGCCTGGATGACGCCCTCGTCGTCGCGCAGCCGCACCAGGGCCTCGATGCCCTTCACGGCCTGCGTCCTGATGTCGACCTTGGACTGGAAGGCGCAGCAGAAGCGCTTCTCCAGGATGGCGAGCCGCAGCGATTGCTCGATCTTCATCCGCGCCAGCGCCTCGCGCTCCATGCCGGAATCGAAGAAGGCCGCCGAGCCCTTGCCGTTGTTCTTGATGCGGTACATCGCGATGTCGGCGTTCTGGCGCAGGGTCTCGAAGCTGCGTCCGTGATCGGGATAGAGGCTGACGCCGACGGAGGTGGAGGCGAAGACCTCCGAATTGTCGATGAAGAAGGGCGCGGTCAGCCGCTCCAGCGTCGCTTGCAYGAATTCGGCGACTTCCTCCTGGCTCTGGATCGGCGACAGCAGCAGCAGGAATTCGTCGCCGGAGATCCGCGACAGCATGTCGGAGTCGCGCAGGTCCCGCCCGAGCCGCTTCGACAGCTCGACCAGCAGCGCATCGCCGACCGTATGGCCGTAATAGTCGTTGATGTGCTTGAAATTGTCGACGTCGAGAAAGGCGAGCGCGAAGCGTTCGCCGGCGCCATCGCGCGCCAGCAGGCCGTTGGCGCGATGTTCGATCACGCGCCGCGAAGGCAGCCCGGTCAGCTCGTCGAAATAGGCCGAGCGGAACAGCTGGTCCTCGAAATTCTTCTGCTCGGTGATGTCGGAGGAGGCCGAGATCAGGAGCTCGCGTCCGGCGAGCTGGACCGGACGATGGGTGGTGAGCAGCACCTGGCGTGCAGCTCCGTCATGGAGCGCTTCCTCGGTGACGACGGCCTCACCGGCGCTCAGCGCCCGGCGGCAGGCCTCCCGGCGTTGCGTGAGATTCGGTGATGGACGGCTGCCATCCATGCCGAGCTGGGTCGCCGCGGCATCGTTAACCAGAAGGAGCTCGCCGCCTGCGTCCTGCACGGTCACGCCGGCCGGAAGCATTCTAACGATTTCCTTGAGAAATCCCAGTTCGGCCTCAGTCGCGCCGGAGTATTTACTGTCGTTCATAGAAGTCATGAATCTTGTTGTTTCAGCGCGCCTTTGCAATGAGCGCGATCTTGCGCGGTTCCCTCTTAGGTTTGGTTAAGGGGTCGGGAGAAATACGGGGGTGTTTCGGGAGAAACTTGCGACGTTGTGGCGCGGGCAGTCGATCGTCATTAACAGGCGGTCAACGGCGCTTGCGAAAGTGCCGGCGAAGCGCGCGATCCGCTTTCGTTTGCAGCGTGGCTATGCGCCAATCATTCGCTTCTCGGGATGCGGCATTGCATGATGCAATGAAGCCCGGTCTTCAAGTAAGAGATCTCGGTCTTGCCGTCGAAGGCCGACAGCGCCGACTTCAGCAGCTTGGTGCCGAAGCCGGCTTCGGACACCTTGTCGATGCTCGGTCCCTCGGTTTCGTCCCAGGTGACGGCCAGGCGGTCGTCGCTGACGGTCCATGACACCTGCAGCAATCCGCGCGGTGCGGAGAACGCGCCGTATTTGCCTGCGTTGGTGGCGAGCTCGTGAAACATCAGTGACAGCGTGACCGCGAGCTTCGGCGGCAGGAACAGCCGGTCGCCGTTGAGGGTGAAGCGGACATGGCCGTAAGGGCCGAGCTCCGAGATCAGGAGGTCGCGGATGTCGCAACCGGCCTTGTCGATCCGCGAAATCAGGTCGTCGGTCGCGGCCAGCGACCGCAGCCGCGGATCGATCCGGCTCCAGACCTGCGGCTCGTCGTGCAGCACCTGATGCAGCACGGCGTGCACCGTCGACAGCTTGTTCTTCAGCCGGTGCTGGAGCTCGTCGACCAGGAGCTTGCGATAGTCTTCTTCCTCGATCAGGCGCTTGGCGATCCGGCGCTGCTCCACCAGCATCGTGCGATAATGCTCGACGCCCCAGATGGTGAGCGCGCAGACCACCCAATAGAGCGCCAGCAGGGCAAATCGCGTGTGATCGGCAAACGTGTCGCCGAAATTCAGGACGACGCCGAGCACGCCGCCGACCAGCGCGGTCACGACGCCGATGCGGAAGCCGCCGAACGCCGCCGCAAAGAATACGGCCGGGAAGTACGGCGTGAAGTAGACGTCCGGCCGCAACTGCGCGAGGCCCCAACGCGCCACCGTCGCGACCAGCAGGCAGGCCGCCGCGAAGGCGATGCTCAGGCCGAGCGATGGCGGTGCCATGCCCTGCCAGCCCTTGCGGAATTCGTCGATCAGCTTCCCCATGCGCCGCCCGGTGGTTGCGATCCGCGGTCCAAAATCGAGCTGTCGGCGCGAATGTTACGCATATCGGCTGCGCAAGCATAGCTTGCCTTGTCCGGAGCAGGCAGGGATAGTGAGCTCTGCGGCAAAGGCAGGTGCCCGCTGGCTGGCATCAAATAATGGTTTGAAAACAGGGACGCTCCATGGGCAGGCTGGACGGCAAGGTTGCGGTGATTACGGGCGCGACGAGCGGGATCGGATTGCGTACCGCGGAAGTCTTCGTTGCCGAAGGTGCCAAAATTGTGATCGCGGGCCGGCGCATACCGGAAGGCGAGGCGCTGGCGAAGCAGCTCGGCGCCAATTGCACTTTCCGCCAGACGGATGTGACGGTCGAACAACAGATGCAGGCGCTGATCGCGCTCGCGGTCGAGAAGTTCGGCCGGATCGACTGCCTGTTCAACAATGCCGGCGGTCCGGCGCAGACCGGCGGCATCGAGGGCCTCGAGGTCGAGCGGTTCGACGCCGCGATGGCGACGCTGGTGCGCAGCGTCATGCTCGGCATGAAGCACGCCGCGCCCTACATGAAGAAGCAGGGTTCTGGCAGCATCATCAACAATGGCAGCGTCGCCGGCCGTCTCGCCGGCTTCTCGTCCTCGATGGTCTATGGCGCGGCCAAGGCCGCGGTGATCCATCTCACCAAATGCGCGGCCATGGAGCTCGGCGAGGCCAATGTGCGCGTCAACTCGATCTCGCCCGGTGCGATCGCGACCGGCATTTTCGGCAAGGCGCTGGGATTGACGACGGAGGCTGCGGAAAAGACCCCGGCGGTGATGCGCGAGATCTACAAGTCCGCGCAGCCGATCCCGCGCGCCGGCCTCCCAGACGACATCGCGCACGCCGCCGTGTTTCTGGCGAGCGACGAATCCAGCTTCATCAACGGCCATGATCTCGTCATCGACGGCGCCATGACCGGCGGCCGCAACTGGAGCCAGCAGCAGCAGGGCTACGTGGCGCTGCGCAAGGCATTCGATCAGGGGGCCGGATAGGTCTCGTGCCCCGGACGCAGCGCAGCGCTTCTTCAGCGGTGCGCTGCAGAGCCGGGGCCCATCTTGCTACCGAACGCATATCGACATTCTGGGTCCCGGCTCGCGCTTCGCGCGTCCGGGACACGAGAAATATCACACCGCCTTCATCACCACCCGCAGCCCATCCCGCGGCTTCGGGATCGGCCACATCTGCCAGTCCGGCTTGTAGCCCGGCTCCAGCGACACCTCGACGTTCTGAAGGAAGTGACGCGCGAAGCATTTGGCCTGCATGTAGGCGAAGTGCAGGCCGAGGCACATATGCGCGCCGCCGCCGAACGGCACCCAGGCGAAGCGGTGACGGTTGCGCTGCGCCTCCTCGGTGAAGCGAGAGGGATCGAAGCGATCCGGCTCCGGCCAGATGTCCTTCATGTGATGGGTGTAGAGCGGATTGACGCCGACCGCGGTGCCGCCGGGAATCGTAAATCCCTTGAAGCTGAAATCGCGCATGGCGCGGCGCGGCATCGAGGGCACCGGCGGCCTGATCCGCAGCGCTTCCTTGAAGGCCATCTCCGACAGCGGCATCTTTTCGAGGTCATCGAAGCTGGTCGGCGCGTCGGCGGCCAGCCCGAGCGCCAAAACCTCGTCGCGCAGCTTCTTCTGCCAATCGGGATGCGCGGCGAGTTCGCCGATGAAGGAGGTCAGCGACGAGGTCAGCGTGTCATGCGCCGCCATCATCAGGAAGCTCATGTGGTCGATGATGTCCTGCTCGGACAACAGCGCGCCGTCCTCATGGGTGGCGCGGCAGAGCTGCGAGAACAGATCGTCGCCGCCGTGATTGCCGCGCCGGAGCGGGATCTGCTCGCGGAAATAGGCGACGATGCGTTTGCGGCCCTTCACGCCGCGCGCCATCTGCGTGCCGGGCAGGGGACGGCGGATCGGGGCGACGGCGGCCGCGACCATGTCGACGAAGGCGCGGTTGATCTCGTCGACCTCGGGACCGATATCGGTGCCGAGGAAGGACGCCGCGGCCAGATCGAGCGTGAGCTGCTTCATAGCCGGATAAAGCTGCATCACACCCGGCTTCGCCTTCCACTGCGCGACGCGGCGCGCGATGCCGCGATCGAGATCACCGAGATAGGACTTCATCGGCCCGGACTTGAACGCGACCGACAGCGCCTTGCGATGCAGCCGGTGCTCCTCGAAGTCGAGCAGCATCAGACCGCGCGGAAACAGCAGGCCGAGCACCTTGTTCCAGCCATGCGTCGACGAGAACAGTTTCTGCTGGTCGAACAGCACGAGCTCGTTGGCCTCGGGTCCGAGCAGCACGACGTTGGTTTCGCCGAAGAAATGCGTGCGGTAGACCGGGCCGTATTTGGCGCCGTTCGCCTCGATATGCCCCTTCGGGTCGGCCAGCACCTGAAAGGTCTTGCCGATGATCGGCCAGCCTTCGTCGCCGGGGATGTGCGTCAGCTCGTTCCATCTTGGCGCGGTGAACGGAAGCGCAGGGGCGACATTCTGCATCGACATCACGATTGCTCCGGCAGGCTGACCGTATGAGCATAGCACATTTGGGCGCGCTGACGCTGCGGTCGTCGTGCGCACAAAATCGTCACACACACCGTCGTCGTCCCGGTCTTCGCCGGGACGACGATTGAGACAGTTTCGCGGCCTACCGCTTCGCCGCTTCCTTCTGCAAATCCGGGGCGTTGACGGCGGGAATCGCGACGCGGCCGGGGCCGGTCACCTTCAGCGCCTCGGCGGCCTTCTCGTTCTCCATGATCTTGGCCATCACGGCCTGGCCCGCGCGCTCGAAGATCGCGCGGTTCTCGATCACGAATTTTTGCGACTTGCGCAAGCCGTCGATATRGCCGTTGATCTCCGGCACCACGTAGCGCGCGACCATGTCCCAGCTCCGGCGCGTGGCTTCCGGATTGGCCCAGTCGTGTACGAAGCCGATCACGGCGCCGACGCCGCCGGACACCTGCATCACGTTCTTGATGGTTTTGACGAGATCGTCGGGCGTGCCGATGGTGGACGCCGCGCCTTCGACGAAGGCGGTCTTGTCCACGGCCTCGTCGGGCGAGGCGAATGCGGTCAGTCCCGGCCGCTGCAGCGTGCCGACATTATATTCGTTGTGCCAGCGCATCAGCCCGGCGCCGGCTTCCTTGCGGGCCTGCTCGCGGGTCTCGGCGATGTGCCAGGTCAAGAGCACGCGCCAGTCGGCGCGGTTGACCGTGGTGCCGTGCTTCCTGGCGGCGTCCTCGGCGAACTGCCATTGCTGCTGCAGCGACATCAGGCCCTGCGTCGTCATCGAGCCCAGCGAGATGATGCCGATGCCGTATTTCCCGGCGAGCGTCATGCCGGAGGGCGAGATCTGCGAGGCCACCACGAACGGCATCTCCTCCTGCAACGGCAGGATCTGGAGCGCGGCGTCGTTCATGGTGAACCAGTCGCTTTTCGCGGTGACGCGCTCGCCGTTGAAGAGGCGGCGGATGACGCCGATCGCCTCGTCCTGCCGGTCGCGCTGGGTCATCGGGTCGATGCCGAGCGTGTGCGCGTCGGAAGCGAGTGCGCCGGGGCCGGAGCCGAAGATGGCGCGGCCGCCGGTCATGTGGTCGAGCTGCACCATGCGCTGGGCGACGTTGTAGGGATGGTGATAGGGCAGCGACACCACGCCGGTGCCGAGCTTGATCCGCTTGGTGCGCTCGCCGGCCGCCGCCAGAAACATCTCGGGCGAGGCAATCATTTCCCAGCCCGAGGAGTGATGCTCGCCGCACCAGAACTCGTCATAGCCGAGGCTATCCAACTGCTCGACCAGGTCGAGATCGCGCCGGAACTGAAGCATCGGATGCTCCCCGATCGGGTGATGCGGGGCAAGGAAGGCTCCGAATTTCAGGCGCGCCATGGCGTTGTCTCCGGCTGGATTTTTTTGGTTGTTGGAGCCGCGAAGCTACGTGCTGGGACAAGCGAACGCAATCGCACGATGTCCCGCGCGGCGGAATGCAGCTATGTGCTGATGAGGCGACGCTGCCTCTTCTCCCTCTCCCCGCTTGCGGGGAGAGGGTCGGGGTGAGGGTTGCGGGGAGAGGGTCGGGGTGAGGGGGAGTCTCCGCGGGGACGG
>NZ_JBFULT010000004.1:0-51794 GCF_054049755.1 Bradyrhizobium sp. P5_C11_2 | reverse complement strand
CACCTGCGCGTCGCTCATGTGGCTCTTGAGAGTGTTGCGAAATGCCTTCGACGGCCCGGCCGGGATGAAAGTGAACGGACCGTCGGCGGTGTTTTGCACGTCGGTCAGATAGATGAAGAGCTTGCAGACGCGCTTGTCGTCGTGGTCGAGATGCCACAACTGGGAGAAGCTCAGCGCCTGGTTGGGCGTCGGTTGCGACAACGTCAGCACCACGTCCGACAATTGCGGCAGGTCGTGCATGAAGTCGCCGATGATGCGCAGCGCAGCCGGCTGGAGCGCGTTTCGAACGAAGGGGTGGTCGGTCGCAAAGGCGCCGTTGACGAGGTCTTCGTCGAGCAGGCTGACCCAGAACGATTTGTGCCCTTCCTTCTGACGGCCGACGAGCTCGTTGAGCCGGCTGACCTTGCCGTCGGCGAACGATGCGACGGCTTCCGCGAGACTGCGATCGACGAGCGCAGATACGTCGACATAACCGTCCTGGTCGAGCTTGCGGCTCGCCGCGGCCCATTCGGGCTTTGCGGGAAGCTGCTTCAGGAGCGCGACGCGTTTGGCGCGGGCCGGCAATTGCAGCCCGGTCAGAGCCGCCTTGAGCACCCATCCGAGGTCGGTGCGGTTAACATGCCACAGCAGGCGGCGGAACTGGCTCACCTTCGCCTTCTTGGGGGCAGGTCGATCGGCCGTCGTGTTGATGGTCGTCATGTGGGCTCCCAGCAATACAAAAAACCATCATTGTGGATCGTCGGGGCGAACGGCATCCGTTCACGGGCCAAGATGCGGACGCGGCCCTGTCGCTCGTAATCGTCCAGGGTCGAGAACAGCTGCGTCTGGTAGTCGACCGAACGGATGTAGAGGAAGCTGACGATATCCCGCGGATTTGCCAGGTTCAGGAGCTCTGTCGTCGGCTCGATGTTGATGACGCGCTTCGGCCCCGCCGCGATGATGTTGTCCACCACCTTGCGCACGTCATAAGGAATCTGCTCGATGCAGAAATAGGTGAAGACGACCTGGTCCCTGATCGCGGAATAGCTTGGATCGRCACCGTCGGTGAGGTCGATCCTGTCGAGCGAGATCCGGTCGGACAGGCCAAAGTGCGCGGCGATCTCGCGGCCCGCGGCGATCCCGTTCGGCGCGATGTCGAAGCCGCGCAGCTTCCAGTCAGGATGATTGAGGTGAAGCGACAGCAGGTTGACGCCGCAGCCTGTGCCGAGCTCGACGATCTCCGTGGCGCCGCCCGTGTGGCGCGCCAGCAGTTCGCCGAGGGCTCGAGCGCGATAGCTGTAATAGTCGTCCGCCGGGACCCTGCAGATCCGATTGTCGACCTTGCGAAGCTGTTGCGCGGAATTCTTCGGGACCAGGAATTCGCCGATGCTCGCGGCTTTCGTCCAGGGCTTTTCCGAGAGCATTCGCTGCCAGTGCGTCAGATTGTATTCGGAATCGACGACGTCAGCGGTGCGCACACGGCGCATTGCGAGACGGCCGATGCTCCTGGCCGCATCCAGTGCATACGCCGTTGCCTTGTCCGACAACGATGCCGGAGCGAAATCTGTGACGGCTTTCGTGTCTGTCGCGTGGATGTTCATTCAACTGCTTTTGGATGTCAGTCCCATCAGTTGTCCGACCGCGGGGAATACAGTCCGGTGCCGCTTCTCGAGCACCATAAAGTATTGAAGCACCCAGGTGATTAGACAGAAAACCATGGAACCGAGCGCGAGCTTTAGCACGCTGTCGAACCGAATGTAACCTGCAATTGCTGCTAGAAAAATGCTTGCCAGGACCAGGATTGCGAGCTGGGTTCCGATCGCCCGCGCGAAGCGATTGCGATCGAGATCGAGTGCGCTGCGCAGCTCTCCAAGCTGCCAGGGCAGGACGGCAATGCTGCCGATGACCTGGCCGAGAATCAGGGCGCGTTCTGCGAACAGATGCAATGTCGCGGCGGAGACGAGCGCCCAGATCAGCAGCTGGATCGCCATCAGCGTGTTGAGCCGGGCCTGCACCTCGGGCCGCGTCAGGAAGATCAGGCTGCCGATCGCCACATATTGCGCGCAGATCGGAACCAGGAAGCTCAGGCCCATCCAGAACGCGTAGGGCGCAAGAAGAGGACCGATCCAGATGTTCATGATCTCGGGCGAAAGGATCGCGGTTGCGGCAAGCGGCGGCACCACAAACATCGGCATCATGATGAGGCCGAGGTCGCCGAGGCGCTGGAACGAGGTAGTGCTGCCGCGCTCATCGAGGCGGCTGGCGACAGGCAGCAGGGCGGATGTCAGCAGGCTGACCACGACCTTGGAAACGCGCGACAATCGCACCAGCGCGTCGTAGGTGCCGACGGCCTTGGGTCCGAACAGCAGTCCGATCAGAAACGGTTGAAGCGGCCCGGAAATGCCGCCCATCAGCTTGCCCTGCAAGAGCAGCAGGCAGCGATGCAGGAGATCCCGCCGGACATCAGGGGTCCACGGCAGCAATCGCACGTGCTTGTGCCGCAGGCCGACAAACGCGGCGATCCCGATGACGATCGCGCGGGCTGCAAGCGTGCCGAGATAGACGTAGGCGACCATCTCGAAGCCTGCCGCATTCCACGATGCCGCGAATGTCAGGCCGACATAGGCCGCCGTTGACGTGACCTCCGCCACGCGGAGCAGGTTGTAGCGCTCGAAGCCTTTGACGGTCCCTTCCCACACCAGCGCCGGAACGAAGAGCAGATTCGCGAGCGCCGTGTAGTGCATGATCCGCGTGAACGTCTCCAGATGCGCGGCGTCGACCTTCATCGCACTCACGAGCAGTGGCGTCGTGAGCCAGATGACGGCGCTCAGGATCAAGGCGAGGGCAATGGAGACGATCCCCAGAAAGGTGATCTGGTGGCTCGCCTGCGTCCAGTTGCGATGCTCGCGCGCGCGCGCGACGACCTGGGTGGCGACCTCGGACAGGCCAAGGTCCAGCACCGCCATCATGCCGCCGGGCAGCAGCAGCCGCGAGATGACGATGAGGCCGAACTCGGTCACGCCCCAGGTCCGGATGATCAGCGGGATAACGAGGAGGCCCAGCAACGCGGCCACGCCGAAGGCCAGCGCCGAAATCACCGTATTTTGGACCAGGCGCTTGATCATTGGTATTTTGCTACCAGGCGCTCAGGCCGCCGTCGACGGCGATGTTCTGGCCGGTCACGTAGGACGCAGCATCCGACACCAGGAACAGCATCGTCCCCACCATCTCGTCCGCGCGGGCCATGCGGCCGAGCGGAATGCGGGCGCCGTAGCGCGCCTTGAAGGTCTCGTTCTGCCCGCTCTCCACCCCGCCCGGGGTGAGGGTATTGACGCGAACGCCTTTCGCCGCCCAGTAGGTGGCGAGGTGCTTCGTCAGTCCGATCACGCCAGCCTTCGAGGCCGTGTAGACCGCAGGCGTATTGATGGCGCGGCCGAGATATTCGGAGCCTTCGTAGATGCGCTGGTCGGGGGCCATCAGGCCGTAGATCGAGGCGGTCTGCACAATGGCGCCGTAGCCGCGCTCGGCCATTCGGCCGCCGAACACCTGCGCGACGTTGAACATGCCGTCGAGGTTGACCGCCATGATCTCCCGCCAGGTGTCCAGCGAGAACGTCTCGACCGGCGCAAAGAACGCATCGACATCGCGGGTCTTGCTCGCGGCATTGTTGAGCAGGATGGAGACCGGTCCCAGGTCGGCTTCGATCGCATCGGCCGTGTTGCGCACGGAGCTGGGCTCGGTGATGTCGCAGCCATAACCTCTGGCGCGGACGGCATGGCGTGACGTCACGTCGACTGCCGCCGCATCGGTCGAGGCCTGCTCGAGATCGACGATCGCGACATTGGCGCCGAACTCGGCGAGGCCCTCGGCGAAGCGTCGCCCGAGAATGCCGCAGCCGCCGGTGACGACGGCGGTGCGGCCGGTCAGATCGAACAGAGCCTTGAAGCTCGTGGTCATCGCTTAAGCCCCCTCAGGCCGCCTGTCGCTGGCGCAGCAGCAGCTCCACCAACGCAAAATCGAGATCCGAATCAATATCGATCGACCGCTCTTCCGGCATCTCGAACAGGCGAGTGTCCGGATAGAATACCGCGGGCTGCGCCAGGAACGGCGCGACGCGCCAGACATAGATCGACGCGTTCATGTCGAAGCAGCGCGGCGCATCCTGCCGGCGGGTGATCGGAGGCTCCGCAGGTTTGGAGAGGCCGACGCTGCCGTCGGTGCGCTGCTCGACCAGGTTGAAATAGGGCGAGCGGCGCGCCGGCGCGCCGGTAATGACATTGCGCGCGCCGCTGTCTTGCAACAACGCCACCGCGCCGGTGATATCGGAGGCGAGCCTGAGCGGCGAGGTGACGTCGAGATCGACGAAGATCTCCGGCGTCACGCCCGTTCGCGCGATGGCCTGTTCGAGACAATGGCGGATCGCCGGCAGCTTCGGCGCGGTATCGGTCGCCATCTCGTCCGGACGCTTGACCGCGATGTCGGCGCCGGCCTGCAGCGCCGCGTCGAGCAGGGCGTCCGAATCGCTGCTGAAGGCGATCGCCTGGAACAGGCCGGTTTCGCGCGCCTGCTCGATGCTCCACGCGAGCACCGGCTTGCCGAGGAGATCGCGCGCATTTTTGCCGACGACCCCCTTCGAGCCACCCCGCGCGCAGATCGTGCAGACGAGACTCATGGCGAGATCCACGTCTTGGTGCGCAACGCGCGCTCGCTGGCGTCGATCAGATGCACGACCCCGAGCGCCTCGGGCAGCGAGCAGACCGGCCTCGCGCCACGCATGGCCGCGACATGCATGTCGCGATAGCTTTGGTCGCGCTCGCTGGCGATGTCCGTCGCCTTGCCGTTGACCGCGAGGCGGCTGCCGACGAGATCGGCCTCGATGGTGTCGTCGTCGACATTGACGCGAATGCGGCGGATGCCCTGGCGGTCGAGATAGTCCATGTGGACGTGGACGGATGGCGCCCGCTGCATATCGAGCAGCAGGTCGAGATGGTCGTCGACGTCGATGTCGCGCGCGCCGGAGGCGCCGCCCAGCGCTGCGACGCGATGCCACGGCCCGAACAGCCACAAGAGATAATCCAGTTCGTGGCTGAGATCCCTCAGCACGCCGCCGCCGGCGTCGGCCGTGGCGGAGGCGGTCGCACGATGATCGCGGCCGGGCCGCCAGTCCCTGATGTCCTGGCCGACATAGGCGGCGACGGTGATCACCTCGCGCCCGCGCAATCTCTCGGCAAGTGCCGTCATCACCGGGTGGAAGCGCAGATTGTATCCGACGCTGACATGGGCGAACGGATATTTCGGTGGCGGCGCCGGTGATGCGAACAGCGGCTTCTCGACCAGGACCGTGCCGTGGAATCCGGCCTGGGCGAGCTCTTGCAGATTGTCCGCATGGCGCGCGGTCTCGGTGGCGATCACCGCGTAGTCGGGATGCGCGTCCGCGACAGCCTGTGCGATCGAACCGTAGTCGCCGCCGTCGCGGCGGCTGACGGTCGCGACCTCAAGACCGAGCTCGCGCAGGATCCGCGCATGCCGCGTTCCGATCGAGCCGAGGCCGATCACGACGGCTTTTGTCGAGGTCACAGGAAGACCTCATGAAACTCCGCGTGCGCTTGCTCGAAATCCTCCATGCGGCCGATGTCGAGCCAGTATTCGCGGATCGGGTAGACCGCGACGCGCCCGTCGCTGGCGATCACGCGCTCCAGCACGGTCGGCATGTCGATCCTGACGCCGGGCGGGACATGGCCGAACACGGAGCTGCCGATCACATAGATGCCGGCACTGACGAACCAGCTCTCGGTCGGCTTCTCGCGAATGGTCTGGAGAAACCCGTCCGAGGTGGAAACCACGCCATACGGGACATGCACCTTGTGCTCGCGCACGGCCATCGTCGCTTCCGCCGCTGTCCCGTTGTGGAAGTCGAGAAGCGAGGCGTAATTGATCGTGGTGAGGATGTCGCCGTTGGTGACGATCATCGGCAGGTCCGGCAGCGTCGGAAAGAGTCCGAGCGCGCCGGCGGTCCCGAGGCGCTCGGTTTCGTGCACATACGCGATGTTGGCGCCGAAGGCGGCACCATCGGCAAAGTGGTCCTTGATGATGTCGGCCTTGTAATTGACCGAGATGAAGATGTTGCCGAAGCCCTGCTGCACGACGTTGCGGACGATGGTTTCGAGCAGCGGCCGGCCGCCGACATTGAGCATCGGCTTCGGCACCTCGCGCGTCAGCGCGCCCAGGCGCTCGCCGAGCCCGCCCGCCATGATCAGGACTGGATTCGGATAATGGCGCGGTTCGAGCAGCTCATCGAGCGTCTCGACCACGATCAGATGGCCGCCCTCGTCGACGAGCGGGAGCTGCTTGATCGATTTCTGCCGCATCAGGTGCAGGCGGTCGTCGCGCGGCAGCGTCGCGGGCGCCGACACCGGCGTGCGGTTCATGATGTCGGTTGCAAGTCCGGCGAGCGGAATGCCGCGCAGCAGGCCCCGTCTGACGTCGCCGTCGGTGACGACGCCGAGCAGGCGATTCTGGTCGTCGAGAACGAGCGCAATCTGGATGCTGCCGCTCTCGATCGCGGCAATGGCCTCGCCCACGGTCGCCTGCGCTCCGACGATGGCCTTACGCCAGGATTTCATGGCAATCTGCCTCGTATACGCCAGATATCGGGGGCGGCCCACGGCTGAGTCTGCTATATCGCGGCTGCGAGAGGCGGCGTCAACCCCGGCCGGCCTCCCCGGGCGGGCCCGTTAACCTCAGCGTTTCGCGGCACGAATCGGTGGTTTGAAGACCCGCGGTCCGGCCGTTAGGATCGCCCGGCGCAGGGGAATCGCGATGGACGATCTCATCATCATAGGCGGCGGCGAGCATGCCTTCATGGTCTACGAGGCGGCGCTGTTGTCCGGCCAGTTCAAGCTCGTCGGCTTCCTCGATCGCCAGCCGGGAACGCTCGGCGACATCAGCTATCTCGGAACCGACGCCGCCGCGCCGAACTATCCGAATGCGGCCTTCGTCGTCGGAGTCGGAACGCTTCAGGCGGGGCCTGCGCGACGGCGGATGATCGCCCGAATGCAAGTCAACCGCTGGGCGTCGGTCATTCACCCGCATGCGTTCGTCTCTCCATCGGCGAGGATCGGTGCGGGCGTCGTCATCATGCCGGGTGCGATCGTCAATGCGCGAAGCTGGGTCGGCGATCACTGCATCGTCAACTCGGGCGTCGTCGTCGAGCATGATGTGCGGATTGGAGACTACACGCATCTGTCGCCGGGAACCGTGGTCGGCGGCGGCGCGCAGATCGGCGACGATTGCTTTATTGGTCTCGGTAGCCGGATCAGGGATCATATTTCCATCGGCAGCGAGACGCTCGTCGCGATGGGCTCCGTCGTCACCGCCTCATGCCCGCAAGGGTCCATGCTGCGCGGAATTCCGGCACGGCCACAGAGCTAGAGTGGATCGTCCGGTTCGAGCGCCCGTGGCGCCGCCGTTCCGATCAGCGACCAGTAGTCGATCGGCGGCCGGCCCGCGCCGGGCCGCTTGGCGGTGATGTCGGCCGGGCCGATGGTCTCGCCGGCCTTCAGCGCCCGCGCCGCCACGATGCTCTTGCGCGCGACCGGCACGTTCCTGATCTCGGATTCTTTCGGCGCCTTCACGCCGTCGCCGAGCGCACGTTCCACGTTGCGGATGGCCGCAACCATCTGCTTGAAGTCGTCCGGCTCGAGCGAGGCGGCGTGGTCGGGACCGGGCGCTTTGCGGTCGAGCGTCAGGTGCTTTTCGATTGTCGTGGCGCCGAGCGCAACCGCGGCCACCGAAATCTCGAAACCGTCAGTGTGATCGGAATAGCCGACTGGAAGCTGGAACGCGGATCGCATGGTCGCCATTGCGGCGAGGTTCACGTCGCCGGTCGGACAGGGATATTCGGTGGTGCAATGGAGCAGGCTGACGTGCCGCGTCAGCGCCGCGCGTGCCTCCGGATCGCGCCATGCCGCGCGGAAGGAGGCAATGCTGGCCGGATCGTTGCGCTGGCCGTAGCCATGAGCCAGTACGCCAAGCGCTTCCTCGATCTCGCCGAGCGTCGCCATGCCGGTCGACAGGATCAGCGTGGCGCCGGACCGCGCCGCCGCATGCAGCAACGGCGCATTGGTAAGGTCCCCCGATCCGATCTTGACGCGCGCCAGCTTCAGCGACCGCAGAAAGGCGAGCGAGGCGTCGTCAAACGGTGTCGACAGGAACTCGATGCCCCGCTGCTCGGCGCGCGCAATCAGGGTGTGATGCGCGGCTTGCGGCAGTTCGAGCCGTTCCAGCATGGCAAGCTGGCTCTCGGCGGCGTCCGTGGTGCGTTGCTGGTAGTCTGCCTTCTTCGCCGCGCCGCCCGCCAGCGCCTTCGCATTGAAGGTCTGGAACTTGACGATGTCGGCGCCCGCCTCGGCGGCCGCATCGACCAGCGCCAGCGCCTTCTCCAGGCTGCCGTCATGATTGACGCCGGCTTCCGCGATGATCAGCGTATTCGTCGTCATGTCAGCGCTCCACTTGCCGGAAGCTCGTAAAAGCCCTTTGCGAGAAGCGGCCTGAAATCGGGGATGCCGGCGATGATGTCGGCAAATCGCCGGCTGGATTCGCCGTCGCCGTAAGGGTTGACGGTGGCCTGCCGGCCGCGCTGGAGCGCTTGCGACATGGCGGCGGTGATCGCGCCGCGCTCGGGCGCCGCGTGAAACACCGAGGCCGCGCGCTCGCGTCCCTTCTGACGATCGCCGATGTCGACCGTGGGAACGCCGAATGACGGCGCTTCGAGGATGCCGCTCGAGGAGTTGCCGATCACCACATCGACCTGGCTCATCAGGCTGAGATAGCGGAGCTGGCCGAGCGAGGCGACTGCGATCGTGTTCGGCCGGGTCGCCGCAAAGGCTTCGATCCGGCCGTTCAGCGCACGGCCCTCGGCATCGGCATTGGCGAGCGTGAAGACCAGACCGAAGGCCGGATCGAGCGCCGACAGGGCCGCGAACAGCTCGTCCAGCTCGGCCATCGAGCGGCCGGCCTCGACCGTGACCGGGTGGAAGGTGACGAGCGCATTGCGTTCGCCGAGCGGCATCCCAACCGCGCGGCCAAGGCTGTCGCGGTCCATCAGATCGAGATGCTTGATGGCGTCGATGCCGACCGAGCCGATGGTGTGAATGCGGGACGGATGCTCGCCGAGCTGGGTCAGGCGCTGCGTCGAGCCCTGATTGMTGGTGAAATGCAGATGCGACATCTTGCTGATGGCGTGGCGCGTGGATTCGTCGACCGCGCCCTCGGTCACGTCGCCACCGAACAGATGCGCCATCGGCAGTCGCATGAACATCGCGGCCTGGGCTGCCGCAAACATCTCGAAGCGGTCGCCGAGCACGACCACGAGATCCGGTTGCAGCCGCGCGAAGGCATCGGCAAAGCCGATCACGCCGAGCCCGACCGATTTCGCGACGCCGACGCCGGTGTCGCTGCTGAGCAGCGTCTCGACGCACTCGTCGACCTCAAAACCCTCGTCGCGGATGGCGTCGAAAGTGTAGCCGAACTCCGGCGCGAAATGCATGCCGGTGGCGACGAGCTGAAGCTTCAGGCCAGGCGTCTGGCGGATCGCGCGCATCGGCCAGACCAGCAGGCCGAAGTCGGCGCGGCTGCCGGTAACAAAGCAAATCTTGCGCGCGGCATTATTCATCGCTGACCCTGATGCTGGCGCTGCTGGGCAGGTTGATCAGCCGCCGCTCGATCGATTCGGCGGTCGCAAGGTCGCCGCGCGGGCTTTGGGCGAACATCGGCAGCTTGTGCATCAAGGTCCAGACCGGACGCGCGCCGAAGCCGGCGTCGTTGAGCGCGGCGAGCAAGTCGTCGCGCCGGTCGGCATGGGTTTCGTCGAGCAGGATCGCGTTCAGCCAGTAATTGCTCGTCGTGTCCTTCGGCTCGCGCGCGAAATGGACGCCGGGAATGTCCGCAAAGGCGCGCTGATAGGCCGCAGCGACCTTGCGCTTGCTTGTGAGGAACCCGTCGAGCTGTTCGAGCTGCGCGCAACCGAGCGCGGCGTTCAGGTTCGGCAAGCGATAGTTGAAGCCGACCTCGTCGTGGATGAAGGCCCATTTGTGCGGCAGCTTCGCCGTCGTGGTCAGGTGCTTGGCGCGGCGTCCGAGCTCTTCGTCATTGGTAAGGATCGCGCCACCGCCCCCTGTGGTGACGATCTTGTTGCCATTGAAGCTGAGCGCGGCAAGGCGCGCCCGGGACCCGACCGCATGGCCCTTGTAGGTCGAGCCGAGCGATTCCGCTGCGTCTTCGACCAGCGCGATGTCCCATTCGTCGGCAAGTGCGGCGATCGCGTCCAGATCTACGGGGTGGCCGAACGTGTGCATCGGGGCGATCGCGGCGATGCGCCGGCCGGTTTCGCGGTTGATGGTGCCCGTTGCCGTCTTCTCCGCGATCGCATCGAGCCGCACCGCGAGCGCGCGCGCGTCCATGCCGAGCGTTTCGAGCGAGCTGTCAACGAAATGCGGCGTCGCGCCGCAATAGGCGATCGCGTTCGTCGTCGCGATGAAGGTCAGGGCCGGCGAAATCACCTCGTCGCCCGGCTCGACGCCGGCGAGGCGGAAGCAGGCATGCAGCGCTGCCGTGCCGTTGACGACCGCGACCGCGCGTTTGGCTCCAGTGACCTCCTCCAGCATGCGCTCGAACCGGTCGACGAACGGGCCGACCGAGGAGACGAAGGTGCTCTTGATGCATTCCTCGAGGTAGGCGATCTCGTTGCCGGCAAACACCGGTTCGTGCAGGCCGAGGATTCCGTTCGGCGTTCCCACCGCGCGCCGCACGGCATCGACGATCGTCTTCGGCTCGAAGTCTGATCTGGTCACGGGATTGTCCACCATCTCCTCAGACATTGTAGACATCAGCCTTGTAGCGGCTGAGGTTTGTGGGATTGGTGAACCAGTTCACGGTCTCGACCATGCCACGCCGCATGCCTTCGACGCCGCCGAACTCCGGGCTCCAGCCGAGCTGCTGGCGAGCCTTCGAGTTATCGGCCCAGAGCCGCTCGACCTCGCTGTTGGCGGGACGCAAGCGCGCTTCGTCGGTCTCGATCTCAATCGCCGTCCCCATGACATCGGCGATCATCTGCGCGGTCGCGCCGACCGAGATCTCAAAGCCGCTGCCGAGATTGATGGTCTGGCCGACGACCTGCTCCGCGGGCGCGGTGAGGCCCGCGATCAGGCCACGTGCGGTGTCGGTGACGAACGAGAAATCGCGCGTCGGGCTGACGGCGCCAAGGCGGATCGTCCGCTTGCCGGTTGCGATCTGGCTGATGATCGTCGGGATCACCGCGCGCGCCGACTGCCGCGGGCCGTAGGTGTTGAACGGCCTGATGACGACGACAGGCATGTCGAACGATGCGTGGAACGACAGCGCCATCTGGTCGGAGGCGATCTTCGAGGCCGAGTAGGGGGACTGTCCGACCAGCGGATGGCTCTCCTTGATCGGAACTGTCTGCGCCGTGCCGTAGACCTCGCTGGTCGAGGTCTGCACGAAGCGCCGCACGCCGGCCATGCGTGCCGCCTGAAGCACGTTCACCGTGCCGCGCACATTGGTCTCGACGTAGGAATCGGGCGCGACATAAGAGAAGGGAATCGCGATCAGCGCCGCCAGGTGCAGCACGTCGGTGCAGCCGTTGGCGGCCGCGATCATGAAATGCGGATCGCGGATGTCGCCGGCCACCACCTCCACCGACTTCATGATGTCGGCGGGTACCGTGTCCAGCCAGCCCCAGGAGTTGAAGGAGTTGTAGTAGACGACCGCCTTGACGCGAGCGCCGGCCTTCACCAGTTCCTCGACGACATGCGAGCCGATGAAGCCGTCGCTGCCGGTGACGAGGACGCGGGCGTCCTTCAGATCTTCCATGCCGGACCCCAGAAGGCGATTAAGCCAGTATTCGCAACAGGATGGCGCTATAGCACACTGGCGGTTGCGTGCAACAGAGCGGCCTCGGACATTGGCCAAATGCCGGGCGATTCAGCAGTTTTCGTGACGTGGGCCTAGACTTTTCCGGCCGGGCCCAGCCGTTGTTTCACGAATGCCTCCAGATTCCCGCCTTCGAACAAGTGGCCCGCAACGCCTGCGGCCTGCGCTGCCTCCATGTCGCTCGGCTTGTCTCCGATCACCATGCTGCGCGTCATGTCGACCGGAAAACGCTGCGCAAGGTCGGTGATCATACCCGGCGCCGGCTTGCGCCGGTCGCTCGTGCGGCAATAGCGCGCGACCGTGCCGTCGGGGTGGTCGGGGCAATATTCGAAGGCGTCGATATGCGCGCCGGTCCGTGCCATCTGGTCCGCCATCCAGCGGTGCAAGGCGACGACGTGATGCTCCTCGTAATAACCGCGCGCGACGCCGGACTGGTTGGTGATGACGAAAGCGAAATAGCCGGCGTCGTTGATCGCCTTCACGGCCTCGCGCGCGCCCTCGATCCATTCGAGCTTGTGCGTCTCGAAAGTGTATCCTGAATCATGATTGAGCACGCCGTCGCGGTCGAAAAACACGGCGGGACGCCGCAGCTTCTCCCGCAATTCGCGATCGGCGCGCGCGAAGTCATCGGGGATGCCGATGTCGATGAAATAGCCGCGATAGGCTGTGCCGCGCAGCGCGCCACTGCTGGCGAGGCCGGGGAATACGTCCTGCTCCAGCGAAGCAGGAAGCCGGCTGATGCTGGCGATGACGGACTTGTCGACAACGTACACACCGGCATTCACCGGTCCCGTCGCGCCCGCACCAGGGGCGACGAATGCGTGCACCACGTCTCCATCCATGACGACACGCCCGTAGCGGTCGCCTTCGACCCCGGCGCGCAGCGCCATGTGGACGCCGCCGGCGCCTGCACGCGCGATCAGGTCGAGCAGGTTGAAGTCGAACAGGGAATCGCCGTTGAGCAGCAGGAAACGCTCGTGCAGGAGATGGGCTGCGTGAACCAGCGCACCGCCGGTGCCGAGCGGCTCCGTCTCACGGGACACCACGATCTTCGCCCGGCCCCTGGTCACACCGGCATAATGCGCCTCGACCAGTTCGGCCTTGTGGCCGGCAAGCATCAGAATCTCGTCGAAGACGTCATAGCGGATGAGTTCATCAATCAGCGTGTCGAGAAACGGCCGCCCGCCGATGTCCAGCATCGGCTTCGGAACCAGCTTGGTGCGATCGCCGAGCCGCGTGCCGAGGCCTCCGACGAGGATGACAGCCTGTCTCAGCATGAGGTGCCAGTTTCACAGCTTGGACCGGGGATCCTAACCCCGATCCGGAACAATGCGAGCGTCAATTTCCGTCCCCTTTTCTTGTCAGCGCGTACAGGGAATGCGAACCACCACCGTTTGCTTGTTGGCAAACAGCACCGGAAACGGGCTCGCGCGAAGCGCGTCGACGGTGGCGGGCTCCATCGGCTCCATCGGAGGGAAATAGCTGAGACGCTGGTCGGCCGCCAGATGTGTCCACTCGATCGTCCGGGGCGTGATGATCGCGACCAGGTTCCAGGCATTCTCACCCGTCTCCAGAATGTTCTCGATCGTGGACCTGGCTTCCTCATTCGTCACTTCCGGGATTGCAGCCCCAGTCGCGTCGGAGGGCTCCCCGGCCGATTCCTGCGACGTTGGGCTGCGGACGGCTCGCATGAATCCGCTCAACGCATCGGTCCTTCGCATCTGGAAGTAGGTCTCCGAATTGATCGCCCCCACCAGGGGCATGATCAAGCCGCAAGCGCTTTCAAGCCTGCTGCCTGCCTCGGCCGGCTGGAGGATTGCGTGCAGGACCGATTTTGACCGCTTCGCGACCGCTCCGTTCACAGTATCCAGATTGGAGAACAGATAGGCGGCCGGAGCGCCGGTGATCGCCTGGATCATGCCCAACGTATACGGGTCGGAGAGAATGATCCCTTTTCGCAGATTGTCGTGGAGCCAGCGGGCGACTTCAAGATCGTCGGCGTTGTAGTGGGAAACGACCGTCGCGCTGTCCGGAAGCGCGCCGTAGCTGTAGCTCCTGGTCATGCCGGACAGGCCGGCCCTGTCGACGGCAACGCCCAACCCCATGACGCCCACGAGAGCGCAAATGTAGATCGGTCTCGATCCGGCCAAGGTCAACAACGCGAGGGCCATCAACAGCACGACGCCCGCGAATTCCGTCGGCCGGAGGAACGCCTGGTAACCAGCAAAGGGCAGGTCGGTCCGCCAGGCAAACGCGTAGATCGTAACCACGAGAATGGCCGCAAGCAGGGCAACCG
Source organism: Bradyrhizobium sp. P5_C11_2 (assembly GCF_054049755.1). Classification (NCBI taxonomy): domain Bacteria; kingdom Pseudomonadati; phylum Pseudomonadota; class Alphaproteobacteria; order Hyphomicrobiales; family Nitrobacteraceae; genus Bradyrhizobium; species Bradyrhizobium sp. P5_C11_2. Next base: position 37,570 of record NZ_JBFULT010000004.1, on the reverse strand, counting down.
CGGTCGCGACCAGGGCCCGCCGACGCGGGGAGGAAGGAAAGGGATCGATGAGCAACTGACAGAATGTCTCGGTCGCCGTGATCGTGAACAGCGCCAGGATGATTGCGCTGGCGCGGTAGAGGAACGGGAAGCCTGACAGTACGGCCAGGCTCAGACCGCAGCCGGCAATCCAGGACCACACGAGTACCAGGAAGCTTTCGGTCGGAGTTTTGATTGCACCCGATGGATCGCGAAAGACCGGTCGGGTCATCCACCACCATGCAACGCCCAGCGCGATGCAGATGGAGAAAAGTGGGCCGATTGCCCGGCCAAGCTCGATCACGGCGACCTGTGGTCCGGCGCCCAGGAATAGCTCCTCGCCGCCCTCGATCTTTCTGTCCAGGATCAGTCCGGTGATCGAGGAGAACGTCTCGTTGGCGCTCATGGATGGGATGTAGCCGAAGCGCATTCCTGCGACGCAGACGACAATTCCGGCAATGACCGAGGGCAATGCCAAGGACAGAAGTCGCAGGGTCGCGATGCTGCGCGACGGCCACACGGATACCATCTGCATGATGGCGAGGTAGAGAAGCCAGCCCGCCATTACCGTTGGAACGAACAGATAGGATCCGCGGTGTGCAAGCAGCAGCGTCGCCGGCCAGATGCAACCAAGAAAGGAGATCCCTGCATATCTATCGGGGATGCTCGGAATCCTGAGGACCAATAGCCCGGCCATAAGCAACGCAAGCGTGAACGTATTGTTGTTGACGGCGAAAACGAGCAGGAGCGTTGCGCCAGCGCCCGCGGTCAGCAGCACAGCCGATCCCATCGACAGACCGTTCGCTTTCCGGTCCGCATTGCCCATCAGCACGCCGAGAAAGACGACACTGCTGACGACGGCCAGGCTGCCGTTCGTCATCAAGACGACGGCATTGCCGGTCGCGGCGAAGAAGAAGGCAATCCACTTCCGAAGCGAATCGACAAAAATGCCCTGCACGAAGGCGTAGAAAGCCAACAGGAAGAACAGGACCGAGAAGAAGCGATACGTCCAGCTGAATCTCAGGAGGTCCAGGCCGAGCGTTCCGGCGAGAGCGCCTGCGAGCGCCGAACGAAGATCGACATAGGATTGAGCCGCATAGGGATTGATGACGCCGCTATCGGCGTACTCTTGCGCCGTCTTCATCCAGTGAACGTCGGCGCCGATGTCCCCGTAGGGAAAGCTGGAAAATGCGCCGAAAGTCCACCACCAGGTCATGAGCGCAATCGGCAGCGACAGGATGCACCAGGCGGCTGCTGCACGCCTCTCACCGACGTCCGGGCGCCAGTTGGGCCACGACCAGGCAAATCCGAAGCAGGATACGGCTACCATAATTGCGAATTGAAGCCATATGCCGCTTATGAAGAGCGATAGCAGTCCGAGCAGAATGCCAGTTGCGGAGGCGCCGACGGTAAATCCGAGAACGATGAACTGGCTCTTTGTGAGCCGCCACATGTCGACCAGCTTCGCCGGCGCAATGGCCAGAATCGAAAACCCGGTGCCGAGCTGGATCAGGAAGAACAGGAACGTCAGGACAAATGTGGTCGTCCACATTGCGCGATCTCTATCGGGGGCGTCGGCCAAGCAGCCGGGAACTGGCGATCTTCAATTTCCTTTTGACAGGTCGGCCGGGCGGCCAACGATCAGGGAGCCGAGCGTGAACAGATCCTCTTCGGAGAAGCCTCTGAAGCATGGTGCCAGTCGTTCCAGGATATGCTGCTCCGGTGTCCGGCGGTCGGGTTGATCGCTGAGTAGCTCAAACCCGGCCTCTCTAAAGAGCTGCAGATACTCGCTGTGACGCAAACGATTGACGTATTGGAAGCGCGACTGGAAAGGCGCCCAATCCTCCTCGGAATAAGTCAGGAAGTTGAACGAACTGATGGAGGGATCGAAGCCCTTGAAGTGGTCGCCATAGTCGATTTGCATGAGAACCAGTCCGTCAGGACGCATGATCCGTCGCAGTTCCTTCAAGATCGCCGCGATGTCGCCCTTGGGAATGTGCTCGAGCGTTTCGACGGAGACCGCGCAGTCGATCGAACCGGCCGGCAGGCCCGTCGTCCGGGCATCGGCCGGTGCGCGATACTCGATCCGCCACGAACGTTCGAGATCCTCCAGGGAATTCATATCGGGGTGGCTGTTGCCACTGACCCGAGAAATGATGGCGGCGTTGGAGCGGATCAACTCCAGTTTGGCCAGGCGCTCGATGTCGACAGTGATGAACCGCCGGGCCCCGTGCGCGCTGAAGGCCAGCGGAATGATCAGGTCGCGCCCGGCGCCGAACTCGAAGCAGGTCGAATCCCGCAGCGGCCGGAGACTGTACTTCTCGTGGACGTCGAGCAGCCGCTGCGCAAGAGTGTAGATGGATCTGACCTGCTTCTCGGGCCGCGGCAGCCGTCGTGTGACATAGCGCTGCAGGGCGTAGTGGATGTCTTCGCCCAAGGGGATATGCGACAGCACCGAGAACGCTCGCGCCTTTGTTTGCCAGCGCACGTCAGCGGTTCCTTGGTGGAATGGACGTCGTGATTGGACTGATGCTGACGAGCGGTCGTTGAAGCACGGTGTAGGTCCAGGAAAGGCCGATCTTCCGGCTGTTCAGGCAAGTACCAAGTCACGTGGCCGGATTCGGTCATACGGGAGCCGCAGGGGCAATGCAAGGTTCCTGGGACAGGCAGGATCGCGAGCGATCGGCAACGACAATCCACAAGATGATCGAGTTGGCGCCATCCGCGCGCGGGGCCGGCCGGCCTATGCGAAACTGACAATTGCCGAGTGCGACAATGATCGCGAACGGAGCCCCGCGGCCGTACGAGGAGCAGAGCCCGAGCGGAGTGTCGATGCTGCCACGCAGCCGCAAGAGACGGGAGCATGACGATCGTGTTCGGGGCTAGCCGTCGATTTCGAATTGCTCGACGCGGTGCCATTCCAGGTTGATTCCGCTATCGGCTGAGCGTAAATAAGCCCTTGTATTACAGCGACGTTTTAGCATGCGGGCAAGAACATCGCGTATGATCTATGGAAATTCGCCGGTTCGGTCTGCGCCGATCTTCCCTTGCTCTCCCGCTGAGTCTTGTCGAATGTCCGGTGAATTGCAGATTGGCGAGGCTGTCGCAAGGGGCTATCCCCCCGCCGTGCTCTACCTGCGCAACGACGAAACCGTCACGACGGAAGTTTGTGCCTTCAACTATTTCTCCGTTTTCCTCAAGGACCATCCGGATGCGGATGCCCATGTCTGGCTGTTCGACGGCGCGGGCAGGCCGGCAGGATATTTCCACAGGGAGCTCGGCCGCAATGGACAGCTGCAATTGCTGACCTCGGAGCTGTGTCCACGGATTTCGGGGACGGTGGCGATGGCGCTGATTCCGAAGCAGGAGACCAAGCTTCGCCCGGGACGCAAGGTGACGACCGGCTACTACGCGCAATACTATTCGCCGCATGGAGCGATCACGCTGTCGCACGAGCGCGAGCCAGTTGCCGCGGCCCCGTTTCCGACCTCCGCCTGGATGCAATCATATCTCACACGCTTGCTCAGAGAGTCCGGCGTGGTGCTGGTGAACTCCTGCATGGCATCCGAAGGCGCGTCGGTTGGGACGGCACGACTCATGGCGTTGGACGGCAGGGCCCTCGATGAACGCGCGCTGCCGGAGATTTCGCCAATGGGGGCGGTCCGCATTGGCACGCTTGACCTGTTCCCCGACGCCGAGCGGCTGATCGGCCAAGCCGAAGGTTTCGCCCTCGAGTTCAAGGGCACCAACATCGCGAGCCCGTTCAGCTACTATGAATTTGCGAACGGCAAATTCAGCCTGCATCATTTCTAGGGGCGGTGTCCGTGGCACGTTTCTCGTCAACTCCGTGGAAGCCTTACGAGCCCCGATTCACGTTCCCGACGTTTTCGGGAATTGAGAACCGGATGGGCTTCTCGATTCCGGCATGGTACCGCCCGCTCGACGTCAGATATCTCCGCAGCCTCGTCGCCGGCAGCCTGCGCAAGAACTTTCGCGAAACGGTCAAGGATCTCGTTCCCGAGCTCGCCAGCCTGGTCGCCTCGGGCTTCAGCAAGAAGCTCAGGTTCAGGCTGCATATCCTGTCGCGCGACGGCGACTACCGGGCGACCTACGAGTTTCCGGAAAATTATGCGCCTGGCGCCTCCGTCGAGATCGAGCTGTCGCGTCTTTTCGCCTCGCTCGGGCTGCCGCAGGACGACTATCTCGTTGTTGCCGTGATGTCGCGCGGACGCATGGACGGCTTTCGCTCTTCCCCCGCCAGCTATTCGATGACCTATGTCGACCAGGACAATGTCGCGATCTACCGCACCGGCGCATTCGCCCGGCCGCTGAACGAGGGCAGGCTCAAGGCACATGTCGGGTTCACCGGGATCAATCCGAAGATCATTGCGAACCAGGACATCGTCAGTAGCCTGATGCTGATCAACCACTCCTCCGATCCCGAATACGCTCATGCCGCCCATCCGACGTCGAAGCTGATCCGCGAGGACGGCGAGCAGATCGAGGGCGACTTCGGCGTGATTCCGCCGCTCGGGGCGCGCGAGATGTCGGTCGTCGACATGTTCGGCAGCCGCGTGTTCGATTTCCTCAAGCCGTTCGGCGGCCGCGGAACCACGGTCACCACCTGCACCGGTGTCACGCTGGCGAGCCTGCACCTGCAACGCACGAACGACAACCGGCGGACGCTGCTGGGTATCGAGCATTCGCGCCCTGCGCACATGAATCTCGCCGGCATTTTGCAGCATTAATTGAGGACATCGATTGTCGGAGCACGGGGGAATGCTGTCATGGTCCGGCGGGCTTGGCCGCTTGCTGAAGTTTGACGAGCATATGAAGACTCCATCCCTCGGCCTCGTGCTGGGGTTCTGGGCCATCTCGAACGTTCTGGTCATCGCCTGGTGGTGGGTGAATTTATCCGACAGGTATCTCCCGGGCGTGCTGCGGTACGTCGGAATTGCCTTCTACGTGGTCGTCGCGCTCGTTCCGCTCGTGCTCCTGTTCAAGGTCCGAAGGAGCTTCTTCAATCCGGTCACGCTGGGACTGCTCGTGAGTTGTTGTCTCGCGCTGTCGATCACCGCGCACGAGGCCAACCTGCTGCGCGAGCAGCTGCAGTTCAGCCTCGATCACGAGCGCGAGTTTGCCCATATGGACGCTGTGGAAGGCGTCATGCGGCCGTTGCTGGCAAAGATCACCGAGGCCTACGTCCAGATCCTCGGCGACGACCGCACCAACGGGGGTTCGACGTTCCACACCCACATCGTCGCGAACTACCTGTTCGATTCTCTGTCGTTTCTTGCCGTGTTTGCGCTGGCGACGCTGCTTCTGTCGCCGACTGCGACGTGGCTCTGCCTGCTGACCTTTGCGTTCTATACGCAGATCGCAATCTACCCGGGACGCATGGCCCCCGTCTTTATCGCGGGCGGGTTGTTCTGGCAGCTCTTTCTGCTGGCATCGCGGCGATATCCCGCCGCGATCATTTCCGGACTGATCATCAGTTTCGGGCGTACCGACGTCGTGTTCGCGTCGGCGTTCTCGCTTCTGGGCCTCGCAGCTTTCGAGCGGCGATGGCCGACACCGAAGGAATGGGCCGTGTTCGCCGCGCTGGTCGGCCTTTCGGTGGCAGTGCCGAAGATGCTTATCTGGATGCATCCCGGAACCGATTTCAGGTCATTCCTGGTCACGAATGGCGATTTCAGCAAGCTCGTCGTCAATCTTCAAACCATGAAGCTTGTGGTGGCCATCGCCAGTCCCGTGCTCGCAATCATTGTCGTGAGGACGTTTGCGCTGAGCYGGACGATCGCCGTGGTCGTTCCGGCCTGCTTGATCCATGTGGGGCTCGTCTTTTTCATCGCCGATTTTTCCGAGACGCGACTGATCATACCTGCGCTGGGTGGGCTCGCCTTCGTGGCCAGTGAAGCGCTTGGAAAGCTGCTGGAAGGCGAGCGCGATGCGCAAGCCGGCAGCGGCTGAGACCGGGCCCGGATTGCGCCCCGCCAAAGCGGGCGGTCCGGTTCAAAAATTGATGCGTTAGAGGTCGCTCGCGATCACCGGCCCACGGACGTGTATCTCGGAAGAAGCGCCTTCAGGTCTTTTCCGATGATGCTTTCCCCGCAGACGCTGAGATGATCGGAATCCCTGTACATCAGGCAATCGCCGTTCAGCAGGCCGATTGCATCCTGGTTGATGACATCGGAGAACGATATGAACCGGAAGTCCCTGGGTTGCAGGCCAATTTTGCCGCGAAGGTGCTTGTCGAGCGCGGAAAAGATGTYCACCGTCGGAGGATTGAGATGAAATCCTGCGCGCGCAACCCGTTTCATGTTTTCGAGGTCGCGGAAGTCCATTCTCGATTCGACAAAAGGACCGAGCCAGATTGTCCTGGTCATTTTCGACATGGCTTGCAGGTAATCGATCGTCATGGCGATCGGGCGTTCGTTGAAGTGGTACTTGCCTCCAAATCTCAGCACATCGGCAGGCTCCTGCCGGTCATGTTCGTCGACCACGAGGTGAGATCCGGAGAAATGCAAGATGACCGTCCCCACGACCTCTCGATGAGCGTCCCTGAAATTGTCGAAGCCAATATAGGGACATTCCGGAATCCTGGCCCAGGGCCGACATCCCGGGCCGACCAAGCCAACGACGAATTTGCCGTAGTTGTTCCTGAACAGTGCATTGTAGATGTTCATCGCGTGGGAATCCCCGAGAACAACGGTCGCGGGTCCGAACCTTTTCGAGCAATCGATGAGCCGGCCCCATACGGCAGGCTCGAACTGGTTCGTCCAGAACACGCAATCGCCGTCCGAGCCCATGTCGCGCATGAAGTCGCCGCCCGTGTTGCGCTCGAGCAATTCATAGAGACGGCGGGTATCGTCGCTGCTGAAGTAAAGGCCTTGCTTTTCGAATCCGTTGGTGGCGATCGCAACGATGCTGGTACTGGCCAGACAACCCATCGCGAGCGAGCAAAGCGCAATCAGGGCCGGCCTTCCCAACCACTTGCGGTCTCTGGCCGGCTGCTCGACAAAGCGATAGGTCAAGGCGGCCAGCACGAGAGAAATCGCCGTCAGCGCGAATGCCACGCCAACGTTCGGCCGGTCGAAGCCGTTCAATCTGGCGAAAACGAATACCGGCTGGTGCCATAGATAGGCGCCGTAGCTGATGAGGCCGATCGATACGGGAATTCGACTTCCGAGGAGCTTTCCGGTCCGCGTCCGTGCGCTTGCGAATGCGATGACAAGGCAAGCGCCAAGCACGGGCGGTAGAGCGCGGAAACCAGGGTATCGGATTTCGCCGTGGTCCAGCAGGCCATAGCCGATGAGTCCGATTCCGATCAGAACGAAAATGTCGAGCGCCGAATCCGGCAGTTCGGCCCTCAACTTCGTCGCCGGCCATAGCGCCAATAGGGTGCCAGCGAGCAACTCCCAGAGCCGGCTTGGTATCAAATAGAAGGTGGCCTCCTTGGTCTGGGGGCCCCATTGGGCATAGGCGATGCTTGCGACTGCAATCGCGGCAAACAGTACGCCGGCTCGCTTGCGACCAAATCGCAGGGCGAGCATCAGGAGGACGGGGAAAACCAGGTAGAACTGCTCTTCGACACCAAGGCTCCACGTATGCAACAGCGGCTTCAGTTCGGCCGCTCTGTCAAAGTAGCCACTCTGCGCCCAGAAAAACACATTCGACGCGAACACGCACACGGCGATGACGCTCTTCGAGAATTCCAGCACCTCGCGTGGAAGCATGAAGATGAGAACGAAGGGAACGCAGACCAGTACAACGACAATGAGTACTGGCAGTATTCTTCGCGCCCGCCTCTCGTAAAAGGCTGCGAATGTGAATTTGCCCGATTCCAACTCGGTGCTGATGATGGAGGTTATCAGATAGCCACTGATGACGAAGAAGATGTCGACGCCGAGATAGCCGCCGGGAATCGCATTCAATCCCGCGTGGAAGAGGATAACCGAGAGAACGGCGATGGCTCTAAGGCCATCAATTTCGGGGCGATAATCCACTTGGCTCGCAAATTTGAAGCGTCGAATGATCTTACGTGAGAACGTCAACGAGGCAAGGGCAAGCCGCCTCGATGATGATGCCAATTGATCGCGGACCAGCGATGGCATCGCCAAGACGATCGTCCGCCGCGACCCGATTTCTGCTCGGGTCTGACGTGGCTACCAGACGCTTCTGCCGCCGTCCATCACCAGGTTCTGTCCGGTCATGTAGCTCGATGCATCCGAGCAGAGGAACTGCACGGCCGCGCGGTATTCGTCGACATCGGCCATGCGGCCCATCGGGATCAGGCGCGTCAGTCGCTCCACGAAGGCGGGATCCTGGTTGTTGAAGACGCCGCCGGGCGAGATCGCGTTGACGCGCACGCCGTGATCGGCCCAGTAGGTCGCCAGGTATTTCGTCAGTCCGATCAGGCCGTGCTTGATCACGGAGTAGGTCACGGGCTTCACCGGCTGTTCCTCTTCGCGCGTCACCAGCGGCTGCCGGTAGAGCCGCTGGTCCGGCGCGATCACGCCGAGATCGGAGGCGATATTGAGGATCACGCCCCGACCGCGTTTGGCCATCTGGCCGCCGAACTCCTGCGCGCACAGCATCGCACCGGTCAGACCCACGGCGATCTCGGTCTGCCATTGCGGCACCGGAAACGCTTCGAAGCGCGAGGAGTGCATGACGCCGGGGCTCGACGTCACCTTCGGATCGATGGCGGCGTTGTTGACGAGGATGTCGACGGTGATGCCGCGGCCGGCAAGCTGCTCGTTCGCGGCGCGCACCGAATCCTGCGAGGTAACGTCGATCGCGATCGCGACCAGATCGGCGGACGGTGCGTTTTGCCCGAGTGCGGCGACAGCCGCTTCGGCTTGCGCAAGCCCGACGTCGGTGACGACGACGCGCGCGCCCGCCTCGGAGAGCGCGGCGACATGCTGCCGCCCGAGCAGACCGCCGGCACCGGTCACGAGAGCGGTGCGGCCGGTCAGGTCATAGCGGGAGGAGGGGTTTGCCATCGAAGGCTCCTGTTCAGCTTCTGAGCTGGCCGCCGTCCGCGACCATGACGCTGCCGGTGATGAACGCCGCGCGAGGCGAGGCGAGGAAGGCGACGAGGTCGGCGACCTCTTCCGGCTTGCCCAGCCGGCGCAGCGCCACCTCCCGCACAAGCATTTCCTCGACCGCAGCGCTGTTCTCCGCGAGCTTGCGCGCCCAGGTGCCGTCTGCGGCCAGGATATTGCCCGGCGCAACCGCGTTGATGCGAATGCCTTCGAGCGCCAGCGGGCGCGCCAGACCGCGCACGGTCGCATTCAGCGCGGCTTTCGCGGCGTAGTAAGTGACGGGCGCGCCAAGCGCCGCCATGCCTGCAATCGAGGAGATGCAGACGATGGCGCGGTCACCGCTGCCGCGCGCCATCAATGGGCGCGCGGCCTCGATGATATTGGTCGTCGCAAAAAGATTGAGGTCCATGACCCGCAACCACTCGGCCGCGGTTTCCTTCCCCGGCGGCACGGATGCACCGCTGCCGACGTTGCAGACCAGGATATCGAGCTGGCCCCATTGCTTCTCGACATTCTCGACCAGCGCTTTCGCAGCATTGGGATCGGTCGCGTCGGCGACATGGACGGATGCGCTGCCGCCAATGGCCGCACGCGCGGCATTCAGCGCATCGGCGCCACGCGCAGCGAGCGCGACCTTGGCACCTTCCGCGGCGAGCGACGTCGCGATCGCAAGCCCGATCCCGCGGCTGGCGCCGGTGACGAGGGCGACGCGATCGTTCAGCTCGAGCTTCATCGTGCGGCGTCCTCGATCCAGCCGATCGTCATGTCGCGATATTGCGCCAGCGCACCGGCATGATCGCCGTCGGCGGCGCGCGCGGTTTGCAGGATGTATTGTCCTTTGTAGCCGGACCGCTCGATCAGCCGGATGGTGCTGGCGAGGTCCGCGTTGCCGGTGCCGAGCGGCACGGTGGTGCCGCCGCGAATGCGGTCCTTCACATGCACATTGAGGATGCGCGACGCGTAAGCGTCGATCTCCTCGCCGCTGTCATAGCCGAGCGAGGCGCTGTTGCCGCTGTCGTAATTGATGCCGAAGACGTCGGCCGGAAAGGCCTCCATGAACCGGGCGAGCTCTTGCGGCGGCAGATCGGATTCGAACACGATCTTGACGTTCCGCCGTGCAAGCTGCTCGCAGCGTGCGAGCAGCACGCGCTTCAACGTATCGCTCTCGCTCTTGCGTTCGATCTTGCCGTTGTCGACCAGCGGGATCACGACGAATTCAATGCCGATCCGGCTGCAGGCGGCGATTAGGAGATCGAGGTCGGCGACGAGCGCGTCGCGCACGACGGCGTCGACCTTCCAGAACGGCGCCTGCATGAAGCAGTCGCCGGTGAGGCTCGGGATTCGAACGCCGTTGTCGCGTGACAGCGCGAGTATCTCCTGCTGTCCCTGCTCGGTCGTCAGCGGGTTCTCGCGCAACCGCTCCTGGTCGATGGTCCATTCCATCCGCGTCAGGCCGAGCGCCTTCGCGCGGGGAAATTCCTCGCGCCATTCATTCCACGGGAACGCCTGGATCTTGCCGTCGACGAGAGCCGACAGGCGTCCCTGCATGAAGCCGATGCGTTGCAGCGTTGCAGTCACGATTTGCTGTCCGAACTGATTGCGAGGCCTTTTGTGGTCCAGCCGCCGTCGACAAAGATCTCCTGGCCGGTCACATAGATCGAGGCAGACGAGGCCAGAAAGATCGCGGCGCCCACCATGTCGGCGGGCTGTCCCCATCGGCCGAGCATGGTGTGGCGGCGCCTTGCCTCGTGCATGACAGGATCGGCGAAGCTCGCTGCCGTCATCTCGGTCGCCACATATCCCGGTGCGAGCGCGTTGACGCGGATGCCGTCGGGCGCATAGTCGGCCGCGAGCGCGCGCGTCAGCCCGGCGAGTCCGGCCTTGGCCGCCACGTAACCGGGATTGCCGGGGAAGCCGCGCACCGAATTGATGCTGGTGACGTTGATGATCGCGGCGGAGCCCGCATTCTTCAAGAGCGGATGAGCGGCAAGGATGGTGGCGTAGACGCCGGTGAGGTCGGTCGCGACCGTGGCGCGAAAGCGCGCGAGCTCGCTTTCGGCGCTCTGGGCCGGAAGACTGATGCCGGCGGCGTTGACCAGCGCGTCGATGCGGTCGCCTTGTGCGGCCACGGTGCGGAATGCGCTCTCGATCGCCGCGTCGTCGGAGAGATCGCAGGCAATCGCGGTCACGCCCTGAGGCGCGGTCCCGGAACGGCTGAGGCCGAACACCGTGGCCCCCGCGTCTTGCAGGCCGGTCGCAATCGCAGCGCCAATGCCGCGCGAGGCGCCGGTCACGACCGCGATCTTTCCTGCGAGAGAGAACGCGCTGAGGTCAGGCATAACCGTAACTGCGCATGATGGCGGCACAGAGCTTGACGTCTTCCGGGCGGTCGATCTGGAACATCTTGTGACGCTCCATCACGTGAAAGCCGATCTTGCCGCCGAGACGATTGCTCTGCTCGCGCAGGAGTGAGGGGATGAGAACGTAGAACGAGCCGTTTTCGAGATAGCGCTTTTCGATCTGCTGCCGCATGCGGCGATTGCGAAAGTCGTAGTTGATCGGCTCCGGGCCGCTCGCGCYGATCCGCCAGTTGAAGTAATCCTCGACCTCGCACACCGAAAGCAGGCTGTCGAGATGCTCGCGGTCGAACGTCTCCAGCGCCCGTTCGATGTCGACGGATTCGCGGATCGGCGAGGTCGCCTGGAGCGCGACGACGCGGTCGAATCGGCCCATGCGCGCGTCGACGGAATCGAGCGCATGCAGCCAGGCGGATTCGGAGGAGGCGAGGTCGCCCGAGATGTCATCGGGGCGGCGCACGCCGACGGCACCGGCCGCTTCGGCCGCGGCGAGGATATCGTCGCTGTCGGAAGAGACCGCCACCACGTCGACGCCGCGCGCCGCGCGTGCCTGCTCGACCGTCCAGGCGATCAGCGGCTTGCCGCAGAGATCGAGCAGGTTCTTGTGCGGAATGCCCTTGGAGCCGCCGCGCGCGGCGATCACGGCCAGCGTCTTGCGCGCCATCAGATGTGCCCCTCGAGACGCTCAAGCGCGGTCCAGAAGCCTTCGCCCATGTTCTTGTGGCCCTGCCAGATCTCGGGAATGAACGACGCGGTCGGCGCATGCTTGCGCAGCACCTTTCCGATCTCGTCGAAATCGATCTCGCCGTCGCCGACCTGGAGGCCTTCGCCGTCGAGCCCCTTGGCGTCGCCGAAATGCAGATGCGCGGTGTGCGGACCGAGCTGCGCCAGGCCTTGCGCAAAGTCGAAGCCGAAATGGTTGGCGGCGAGCTTGGTGTGGGAGATATCCACGCACATCCGCAGATCGTGCTTGGCGCAGAAGGCGGCGGATTCCTCCGGGAAAATGAAGATGTTCTGGTGGCGCTGCCCGCCGAAATGCCAGGGGAACGGCGCCATGGTCTGCGGCGTCAGCTCGACACCCGCCATGTCGAGCTCCTTCAGGCTCTGCGCGAAGATGCGATAGCGCTCGGCCTTTTCCTCCGGCGGCAGCGGCTCGTCCATGGTGAAGCCGCCGATATTGGCGACGATGGGCGGGCGCCTGGTCTTGGGAAAGAACTTCTTCAGGCCGCGGGTGATGTCGATCACCGCTTGCGTCTGCTCCAGCGAATAGCGCCTGAGCGCCTCGTCGGGCGTTGCGAGGTCCATCAGCTTGGAGCCGGCAAACAGCTCCGGCGCATGCACCACGAAGCCAAGATCATAGGTGCCGGAGAGATAGGCTGCGGGATCGCGCTCCATGTCGCTGTAGCTGAGATGGAATTCGATGATGTCGGGCTCGCAGATCTCCAGGAAGCGCTCGGTGTCGTGGTAGCGCACCGGTACGCCCCAGGGCCGGTCGAAGCGGTAGCGCCGCGCCTTCGCCGCGCCGTCGGCGATGTCGCTCTGGAAGAAATAATCGTCGGCTGCCATCGTCCGCGACAGCTTGCGGCCGAGCAGCGCCGGCATCTTCAGCGGCGACAGACCCTGTCCCGGGCTCTTCACGGCGATGTCGCTTTCGGAGATCACGGTGCCGGCCGGAAGCTCGCGCGCGGCCACCAGGCTCTTGGCGAGATTTTCGCGATTGATCAATTCGCCCTGGCTCAGCGCGCGCTCGGCGAGTTTCTCGCCGCGCGCCGCCTCGACCTCGCGGATGCCCGCGACCAGCGCCTTGAATTCCTCGGGCTCGAGGCTCGCGGCATGGTCCGGGCCTTCCATCTCGCGGTCGAGGGTGATGTGGCGCTCGATAACGATGGCGCCGAGGGCCACCGCGGCCGTCGAGACGGCGATACCGCGTTCGTGGCCGGAATAGCCGACGACGGGGTGGATCTCGCGGAGCGTTTCCATGAAACGCAGATGGATGTTGTGGAGCGCGGCGGGATAGGTGCTCTGGCAGTGCAGGAGCACGTAGCCCGCATTGCGCTCGTCGAGGAATTCTGCCGCGGTCTTGATCTCGGCCGTCGTGCTCATGCCGGTCGACACGATCAGCGTCTTGCCGGTGGCTGCGAGCTTGGCGAGCAGCGGCAGATTGGTGAGGTCGGCGGATGCGACCTTGTAGGCCTGCACGCCAAAGCCTTCGAGCACGGCGACGCTGTTCGCGTCCCAGGGCGTGCAGAGATACTGGATGCCTTTCGCCGCGCAGTAATCCGCGATCTTCTTTTGCTGATCGGTGGGCAGCTCGAAGCGGCGCAGGAGATCGAGCGTGTACTCGACGGCGAGGTCGTCGTCCTTGCCGGAGAGGCTGGATGCGCGATATACCTCGTCGAGCTTGCGCATCTGGAATTTCGCGCAGTCGGCGCCGGCCGCGACCGCGGCATCGACCAGCGCGATGGCGCGATCGAAGTCGCCATTATGGTTGTTGCCGATCTCGGCGATGACGTAGCAGGGCTCGCCATCGCCCAGAAGGCGGTTGCCGATGCGGACCCGGGCGATCTGTTTGGGCGGAGTCATCAACATTCTCGTCTCACATGGGTCAGGCGGATCGCGAGGGAAAGCGCGATTTCCACGTCCGCAGACCATTCTCTTCGAACATGATGCGCGAGCAGCCATGCCCGCGCTGTTCCAGCGCCGCGATCAGCTGGTAGCGCTCGAACGGACGCACGAAGAACATGAAATAACCGCCGCCGCCGGCGCCCAGCAGCTTGCCGCCCACCGCGCCGTGCTGCTTGGCGAAATCGTAGATCGTATCGAGCTCGTCCGACGAGATCTTGGAACTCAGCTTCCGCTTGGCGTGCCAGGCTTCGTCGATCAGCCGGCCGCATTCCAGGAGCTGGCCGCGCAGGAGATGCCGCCTTATATCGCGCGTCACTTCCTTCTGCCGGGCCGCTGCCGCGACCGCGTCGCTGGTCTCGTGCTGGGCCTTCTGGTCACGATGGATGGCCCCGGAATCGCGGCCTGAGCCGGTGTAGCAGAGCACCAGGCTTTCTTCGAGCTCAGCGATGATGTTGGGATCGAGACGAAGCGGCACGATGGTGTTCTGGTCGGAGAAGAACTCCATGTGATTGAAGCCGCCGAACACGGTGGCGTACTGATCCTGCCAGCCGCCGGGGATATTGAGCATCAGCCGCTCGGCCTGGAACGCCATCTCGGCGACCTCATGGCGGTCCCACTGATCGCTGCGGAATTCGTTGAAGCAGCCGATGATGGCGGAGGAGACCACCGCCGAGCCGCCGAGGCCGGAACCCACCGGGAAGTCGGCGGAGACCTCGAGCTCGAATCCGTAAGCCGGCTTGATCAGGCGCACCACCGACTTGATCAGCGCGAGATCGCCGCCTGTGCCGAGGTCGGCGAGATCGTCGGCCTCCACCGTGCGGCGGAAATCGTGCGAATAGATCCTGATGCGGGCATCGCTCCGGCGCCGCAACGTCGCATGGGCGTACATCTTGATGGTGGCGTTGATGACCGCGCCGCCGTCATTCGCCACGAAGTAATGCGTCAGATCGGTGCCGCCGCCGGAGAAGCTGATCCGCACCGGCGAGCGGGCGCGCGCGAACACCTCGCTCTCCTCCGAGAGGTTGAACAGCTCGCGGCTGAGCACGTCGACCAGCCGTCCCTCGCCATCGAGAATCGGCACGACGTGCACACGCTGGTCGAGCAGCTTGAGGATCTGCTCACGCGGCCCGCCGGCCCTCGCCCAGACGAAGTTGCGATTGATGCAAGGCGCAACCAGGTCCTGGATCGTGGTGCCGGTCAGCATGCGCCTGCGGATGTCGCCGTCGGTCACCGCACCGACGATTCGTCCGCTCGCGTCCTGCGCGAACAGGATGCCGAGCATGTTGGCATTCAGGCGCCGGAAGGCTTCCTCAATGGTCTCGGTCTCGGCGATGGTGACGAGGGTTCGTTCAAGCACGTTTTGGGGTCCAGGAAGGGCCAATTCCAGGCCATATCGTAGCAGGGTTGGTAATACGGGAGCAGCAGGGGCGATGCAAGGTTCCTGGGCCCGCGGCGTCGCGCCAAAATGGCCGCCGTCAAGCGCCTCCGCCGTGGCCGCGGCCGATTTACATTGGCCGCGGTTTCTGTAGAAGGCTCCCAAGGGGTCTACACGACATGTATGTGATCGGAATCAGCTCGGGGATCAAGCACGGCCACCACGACGGTGCGGCGGTGCTGCTGCGCGACGGCGAATTGATCGCCGCGGCCGAGGAGGAGCGCTTCACGCTGGCGAAACATGCGCGCGGCGAGCTGCCGCGCGGCGCAATCGGCTTCTGCCTGAAGCAGGCCGGCATCACCATGCGCGACGTCGACTGGATCTGCTCGCCGCTGAAGACCTACACAAACTACACGCAGCGCCTCACCGAATACTTCAGGTATCAGTTCGGACACAGCCCGAAGATCGAGCTCTACGACCATCACCTCTGTCACGCGGCGAGCTCGTTCTACGGGTCCGGTTTTTCCGAGGCGACCGTCGCCTGCTTCGACTTTTCGGGCGACTCCAGCTCCGGCCTCGTCGCGCATGCGCGCGGCAACGACTTCCGCGTGCTGACGCGGTTCGGCCGCCACAACAGTCTCGGTCTCTATTACGGGATGCTGACCCAGTATCTCGGCTACCAGATGACCAATGACGAGTACAAGGTCATGGGCCTGTCGTCCTATGGCAGCCCGGAMTATCTCGACAAGTTCGCCAAGCTGCTGCGTCCCAATGGCATCGACTACGAGCTCGATCCCGAGCTCGATAAGCGCCGGCGCGACGCCGAGATCTTCACCAGCGATTTCTCGACGCGGCAGGAGCGCATCTTCACCGAGAAGATGGAAGAGATTTTGGGCCCGCGGCGGCTGCGCGGCCAGCCGCTCGACCAGCGGCTGACCAATATCGCCGCGAGCGGCCAGAAGCAGCTCGAGATCGTCACCACCGAGGTGATCCGTTCCGCGATCAAAGAGACCGGCTGCGGCGATGTCTGCATCGCCGGCGGCGTCGGGCTGAATTGCAAGATGAACATGGAGATCGCGGCCGAGCCGCAGGTGAAGCGCCTCTACGTTCCGCCGGTGCCGCACGACGCGGGCGTGGCGCTGGGCGCCGCGATGATGAAATGCGCGGAGGCGGGCCACGCGATCGCGCCGCTGACCCACGCCTATTGGGGCCCGGAATATTCCAACGACACGATCAGGGACACGCTGGACAAGATCGGTGCGCGGTTCGAACGGCTCGACGATCCCGTGTCGCGCTGCGTCACCGATCTGACGGAGCAGAAGACGGTGGGCTGGTTCCAGGGGCGGATGGAGTATGGTCCGCGCGCGCTCGGCAACCGCTCGATCCTGGCCGATCCGCGCCAGGCAAGCATGAAGGACCGCATCAACCTCACCATCAAATATCGCGAGGAGTTCCGGCCGTTCTGCCCCTCGGTGCTGTACGAGCGCCAGGCCGAGTATTTCGAGGACACGTTCGACGCGCCGTTCATGGTGGTGACGTTTCCGGTCAACGGGAAGGTTGCCGAGACCATGCCTGCGGTGGTCCATGTCGACAACACCGCGCGTATCCAGAGCGTCCATGCGGACAGCAATCCGCTCTACAGCCGCCTGATCGGCGAGTTCGCGAAAGCGACCTCGCTGCCCGTTCTGATCAACACCAGCCTCAACATCAACGAGCAGCCGACCGTGAACGCGCCGCTGGAGGCGCTGCACACCTATTTCTGCTCGGGGCTGGACGTGCTCTATCTCGGCAATTATCGGCTGTCGAAATCGAACTGAGCCTAGGTGGAATATCGCCCCGAAATAGATGGTCTTAGAGCGATCGCCGTTCTCTCGGTGATCCTCTTCCATGCGGGCATCAAGGCGATTCCCGGCGGCTATCTCGGCGTCGACATATTCTTCGTCATCAGCGGCTATCTGATCACCTCCATCATCGGCCCCGAGATGGAGCAGGGCCGGTTCACGTTTGCGGCCTTTTACGAAAGACGAGCGCGGAGAATATTGCCGGCGCTCATCGTGGTCGTGCTGGTCTGCATCCCCCTCGTTGTCCTGCTCATGCTTCCGCGCGAGGTGCTCGAATTCTCGCAGAGCGTGATCGCGGTCTGCCTGTTCGTGTCGAATGTGTTTTTCTGGTCGCAGAGCGGCTACTTTGACCGGATAGCCGAGCTGAAGCCGCTGTTGCACACGTGGAGCCTCGGCGTCGAAGAGCAGTTCTATCTCGTCTTCCCCGTTCTCCTGATGGGCGCGCTGAAATTTGGTCGAAGATGGGCCGGGGTGCTGCTCGCCGCGATTGCGGTTGCCAGCATCAGCTATGCCCAATGGGGACCCCAGACCAGGGAAGCCACCTTCTATCTGATCCCAAGCCGCCTCTGGGAGTTGCTCATGGGCGCTGTTTTGGCTTTGTGGCCCATGACGAAGCTGCGGGCTCGGCTGTCGAACGCAGTGCTCGACACCATGGTGCTCGTTGGAATCGGGCTTATTGCCTTCGGCCTCTTCGAGCACGGCGGGTTCAAATATCCCGGTTTTCGCTCTCTCGCCCCCGTGCTCGGAGCCTGCCTCGTCGTCGCATTCGCAACCACACGGACGGTAACCGGCAAGCTGCTCGGAAGTCGGATTCCCGTCGCAATCGGGCTCGTCAGCTACAGTGCCTATCTATGGCACCAGCCGGTGTTCGTCTTCGCCAGATTGAACGGCTTCGACCGCCCCAGTATCGGCGTGGCGTTTGCGCTGACGGCGATTTCTCTCGTGCTTGCCGTCTTGACCTACCGCTTTGTCGAACAACCGGCCAGAGATCGCAAATGGCTGAGAAGGCCGGCGCTGATCGGGCTTTGCTCACTCGGAATATCCTGCCTGGCCGGCGCCGGCATCGCCGGGATCGCCACGAATGGATTCGAGAAACAGGGCCTTTACTTCAGCGGCGACGATAGCCGCCGTCTCTACCAATTGCTCGTGCGCAACACGGGGGGCGAGCTGACGCGCGACATGGGCACGGATGGCGATTGCGTGTTCTGGATGACGCAGCTCGAGCCCGCCGCATGGGACCGGCTCGTCGATTGCTCGAAGAGGTTCGGACCCGGGACCGTCGTGCTCGGCGATTCCCATGGGATGAACATCTACAACGCTCTGTTCAGGAACAACTATGGCAAATTCGTCGTTGGCCTGATCAACCCTGGCTGTCGCCCCTGGCGTAACACGAGACGCGAATGTCCCTATCTCGGCTTCGACGAATTCTTGGCCGCCCATCGAGAGGCCGTCGGGACGGTCATCCTGCATTTCTCCGGATCCCATCTCGTGCTCGACGAAAATGGTCGGGAGGAGCCTGGCGATTTGCTGAGATTTGGCGGCAAATTCCACTTCGACGATGACGCGATCGCCCAGACGATGGCTTATCTGCAAGCCATGTCCGGGATCACCAGGGCGATTTGGCTGGGTCCTTTCGTCGAACCGAGGATCAATTTCGGCGACTTTGAAGGCATGAAGAAGGTTGCGCGAGAAGGGTTTCCGATCAATCCCGTGACGGTGGACATCTTCCTGGCGCTTGAGAAGCACTTGAGCGGCGCCGTCGGCCTGCAGCGCAGGGACTTCGACTATGTATCGTTCTTCGACGTCATCAAGCCGGGTGCGATGAATCTGCTGAACGGCGATTGCCTGATGTACAGGGATTTCGATCATCTCAGCGTTTGCGGCGAGACCATCGTCGGCAAGGATTTGAAGGCACGTCTTTCGCGATACGCCTCGCCGGGGCGGTGAGCGAAGGGGAGCGCCTTCGGGCGGCTTGTCAAGCTCAGCCGGACCGGCCTTCGTCATTCGCCACGGGCGCTATCTCTCGTCCGCGATCACCTTGCCGTCGTTCGGCAGTGCGCCGGGGCTGACCAGTTCGACGCTTCCGCCGAGTTTCGTCACCGCGCGCAAGGTGCCTGCGATCTCCTCGCGCAACGCTTCGCTCGCCGCCCCGGTTTCCACTCTCAGCGTCATCGCATCGGTCTCGCCCTGGCGCGTGACGACGAGGCGCAAGCGCCCGAGCGCCGGATGGCGCTTGCCGATCTCGGCGACCTGCTCGGGACGGACGAACATGCCCTTGACCTTGGTGGTCTGGTCGGCGCGGCCCAGCCAGCCCTTGATGCGCATGTTGGTGCGCCCGCACGGGCTTGGGCCCGGCAGCGCCGCGGTGAGGTCGCCGAGCGCGAGCCGGATCCAGGGATGGTGCGGGTCCAGCGAGGTCACCACGATCTCGCCGACGTCGCCCGGCGTGACCGGATCGCCGGTGCCGGGCTTGACGATCTCCATGATCAGATCCTCGTTCACGACCATGCCGTCGCGCGCCGCGGTCTCGAAGGCGATGAGGCCGAGATCGGCGGTGCCGAAGGCCTGATAGGCGTCGATGCCGCGCGCCTTGATCTCGGCCTGGAGCGAGGGCGGGAAGGCGGCGCCCGACACCAGCGCGCGCTTGATCGAGGAGACGTCGCGCCCCGAGGCTGCTGCGGCATCGAGCAATATCTTCAGGAAGTCCGGTGTGCCGCTGTAGCCGACCGGCCGGTAGGCCTCGATCAGCTCGAACTGCTGTTCGGTGTTGCCGGGGCCGGCTGGGATCACCGCGCAGCCGAGCGCGCGTGCCGAGGAATCGAAGATGAAGCCGCCGGGGGTGAGGTGGTAGCTGAAGGTGTTCAGCACCACGTCGCCCTCCCGGAACCCGGCCGCGAACAGCGCCCGTGCGCCGCGCCAGGGATCGGTCTGCCGCCCCTCCGGCTCGAAGATCGGACCGGGCGAGGTGAAGAGCCGGGCGAACGACCCCGGCGCCGCYGCCACGAAGCCGCCGAAGGGCGTGGAGGCCTTGTGCAGGGCCGGCAGTTCCGACTTGCGCAGCACCGGCAGGCCCGCCAGCGCCGTTCTGGAGGCCACGGTGGCGGGGTCGCAGCCCTTGAGGCGCTCGGCATAGGCGGGCGCGGTCATCGCGCTGCGCAGCACGTCGGGCAGGCGGGAGAACAGCTCGGCCTCGCGCGCGGCTTGCGCGCGCGTCTCGAGGGCGTCGTAATGGGCGGTCATGGCTGATCTTTCCGGGTTGGTTGCACGCCGCCGCTGGCATGGGTATCAGACGGCCATTGTCGGGGCGTGGAGAGAGCGCGATGGCGGACGAGCGAATCATTGCGGCGGACGACACGGCTGACGTCGTCGCGCGCCTGAAGCGACGCATGATCGACGAGGCGATGCCGTTGTGGTCGACCATCGGCTGGGACCATGCCGCGGGCGGCTTCATCGACCGGTTGCACCGCGACGGCACGGCGGACGTGGCCGCGCCGCGACGCGTGTTCGTGCAGGCCCGCCAGATCTATTGCTACGCCAAGGCGGCGCAGATGGGCTGGTATCCGGACGGCCGCGCCATCGCGCTCAGGGGGCTGGAGCATCTGCTGGCGAAGGCGAAGGCGCCCGACGGCCGGCCGGGTTTCGTGCACCGGCTGACACCGGAGGGGACGGTGCTGGACGCGCGGCGCGACGCCTATGACCACGCCTTCATCCTGTTTGCGCTGGCGACCGTCTATGCGCTCGACAAGGACGCGCAAATTCGCGCCGAGATCGATGCGCTGCTGGGCTTCCTCGACGGCCATCTGCGCTCGCCGCATGGCGGCGTCCACGAAGGTCTGCCGGTCTCGCTGCCGCGGCGGCAGAATCCGCACATGCACCTGTTCGAGGCGATGATCGCGTGTTTCGACGCGACCCACGATCTGTCGTTCCAGAATCGCGCCGGCGAGTTCTTCGCGCTGTTCCTCGCCAGTCTCTACCACAAGCAGAAGCGCGCGCTCGGCGAATATTTCGAGGAGGACTGGTCGAGGATCGAGCCGGTCAGCGTCGAGCCGGGCCATCAGGCGGAATGGGTCTGGCTGCTGAAGGGTTTTGAGCGCATCACGGGCTGCCCGACCGGACAGCGGCGCGCCGAACTGCTGGCGACGGCGCTGCGCTATCGCGACGAGGCCACCGGCTGCCTCATCGACGAGGGCGATGACACCGGCAACATCCGCCGCGGCACGCGCCGGCTGTGGCCGCAGACCGAGATCGCGAAGGCGTGGATCGCGCAGGCCGAGTCCGGCGAGCCGGGCGCGGCAGACGAAGCGCGCGCGGCGTTGGTGCGGCTCGAACGGCATTATCTCAGCCATCCCGTGCGGGGCGGCTGGTACGATCAGTTCGATCGCGACGGCAAATCGCTGATCGACACCATTCCTGCGTCGTCGTTCTATCATGTTCTCTGCGCAGTCACCGAAGCGGAGCAGGTGCTGAGCTAGGAATCTGTTGTTTTGACGCGTTGTCTTCACGCGAACCGGTTCCCACTTCGCTTCAAAACGCTATAGCCAGCGCTTGCGCCGCTTGAAGCTCTTGAGGTTMTTGAAGCTCTTGCGCTGGTCGCCGGCGCCGCCGAGATAGAATTCCTTGACGTCCTCGTTGTCGCGCAGCTCGTCGGCGGTGCCGTCGAGCACGACCTTGCCCTGCTCCATGATGTAGCCGTGGCTCGCCACCGACAGCGCGGCGCGCGCGTTCTGCTCGACCAGCAGGATGGTGACGCCGAGGTCGCGGTTGATCTTCTGGATGATCGAGAACACCTCTTTCACCAGCAGCGGCGACAGGCCCATCGACGGCTCGTCCATCAAAATCATCTTCGGGCGCGCCATCAGCGCGCGGCCGATCGCGAGCATCTGTTGCTCGCCGCCGGAGAGATAGCCGGCGAGCCCCGTGCGTTCCTTCAGGCGCGGGAAATAGTTGAAGACCATGTCGAGATCGGCACCGACCTCGCGATCCCTGCGGGTGAAAGCGCCGAGCTTGAGGTTTTCCAGCGACGTCATGTCGGCGACGATGCGCCGGCCCTCCATCACCTGGAAGATGCCGCGGCGGACGATCTTGTCGGGATCGATGCCGTTGATGCGCTCGCCCTCGAACAGGATATCGCCGCGCGTGACCTCGCCGTCCTCGGTCTTGAGCAGCCCCGAGATCGCCTTCAGCGTCGTCGACTTGCCGGCCCCGTTGGCGCCGAGCAGCGCCACGATCGCGCCCTTGGGCACGTCGAGGCTGAGGCCCCGCAGCACCAGGATGACGTCGTCATAGACGACCTCGATGTTGCGCACGCCGAGCAGGGGCGGCGCGGGCACGATGCTGGGCGAGGGGCGCTCGATGTGAGCCGCTTCAGTCATTGTCAGCTACTCTTTCGATGTCGTCACAGCTTCATCCCGTCATTCCGGGGCGGTCCGCAGGACCGAACCCGGAATCTCGAGGTTCCGGGTTCGCCTCTTCGAGGCGCCCCGGAACGACGAACGGACTAGTCGCTCACCACCCCAGCAATTCCGGCTTGCGCGGCAGCTCGACGGTCTTGACCTTCTCGAGCTTGATCGCGCCCTTGGCCATGAGGTCGTTGAGGTCGCCGTCGGTCGCACCCGCGATCTTGGTGCGATAGAGGTCGACCTTCAGCGTGCCGCGGTGGTCCTTGTCGGTCCAGGTCGAGGGATTGCAGACGCCTTCCATGCCGGCCGGCACCCAATCCTTCCTCTGGTAAAAGCCCTTGGCCACGTTATCGCCGGTGGCGCCGCCGTTCTTGGCGGCCCAGTCGAGCGCCTCCTTCATGTAGAGCGCCGAGCAGACGGCCGCGATGTAGTGCACGGGGCGATAGACCTTGCCGGTGGGGTCGGACATCTTCGAGATCTCCATCACCGTCTTCATGCCGGGCGCATCGCCGCCCCAGCTCACCGCGGTGCGCAAGGGGAAGATCACGCCGTCGGCGGCATCGCCTGCGGTCTTGGCGGCGTTCTCGTCCATGCCCCAGACATTGCCGAGGAACTGGATGTCGACGCCGGCGGTCTTGCAGGCCTTCAGGACCGAGATGTTGGAAGCCGCGGTGTTGCCGAGATAGGCGTAGTTGGCACCCGAGGATTTCAGGCTCAGGCACTGCGCGCTGTAGTCGCCCGGTGTCAGCGCGAACACCAGCGGCGGCAGCACCTCGAAGCCGAGCTCCTGCGCCATGGCTTCACCCGCGGCCTTCGGCGCGTTCGGATAGGGGTGGTTGGCGCCCATGTGGACGAATTTCGGCTTGCCGGGCTTGCCCTTGGCCTTCCAGTCCTCGGCCGCCCACATCAGCATCGCGCGCAGCGAGTCCGAATAGCTCGGGCCATAGAAGAAATTGTACGGCGCGGGCTTGGCCTTGCCGCTGACGCCCTCGGGATCGGTGAGGGCGGCGGCGTAGGAGCCGGACATATCGGGGATCTTGTCCTGGGCGAGGAAGCCGGTCAGCGCCTCGGTGTCCGCGGTGCCCCAGCCCATGATCGCAGCGACCTTGGAGTCCGGCGCCGACCATTTCTTGTAGAGCGCGATCGCGCGCGGCACCTGGTAGCCGTAGTCGTTGGTGTCGACATTGACCTGCTTGCCGCCGACGCCGCCATTCTTGTTGACCCAGGCGAAGGTGTCGGCGACGGCCTGGCCGTAGGGCGTGCCGACGTCGGAGGTGCCGCCGGAATAATCGGCGAGATGCCCGATCGCGATCTGGGCCTGCGCACCCGCCGAGAATGCGGCGATCGCCAGCGCGAGCGATGCGGTGCTCAAAAGCGATTTTGTCTTCATGGGTTGCCTCCTCCTGTTTTATTGGTTGGTTAGCGAGTCGCCCGTGCTCAATGCGAGAACGGGTAGAGTTTCCAATAGGCCTTGATCTGCCGCCAGCGATGGGCGAGCCCGTCCGGCTCGAACATCAGGAACGCGATGATGATCACCCCGATCGCGATCTCGCGCAGGAAGGTGATGTTGTTGTTGAGCGACAGCGCCTTGTCGATCGCGCCGCCCTTCAGGTAGAGGCTGAGGAATTCCATCGTTTCCGGCAGCAGCACCACGAAGGCGGTGCCCATCAGCGTACCCATGATCGAGCCGGTGCCGCCGATGATGATCATGGCCAGGAACAGGATCGAACGCTCGATGCCAAAGCCTTCCTGGGAGACCACGAGCTGGTAATGCGCATAGAGCGCACCCGCGATGCCGGCAAAGAACGCGGCGAGGCCAAACGACAGCGTGCGGTATTTGGTGAGGTTGATCCCCATGATCTCGGCGGAGAGATAATGGTCCCGGATCGCCACCAGCGCGCGGCCGTCGCGCGTGCGCATCAAATTGGTGACGAGGACGTAGCTCGCGACCACATAAGCCAGCACGACATAGAAATATTGCCCGTCGCCGCGCAGGGTGAAGCCGAAGATCGAGAACGGATTGGCGCTGGCCGGCACCGAGCCGCCGGTGAACCACTCCGCGCGGGAGAAGAAATCGAGCAGGATGTATTGCGCGGCAAGCGTCGCGATGACGAGGTACAGCCCCTTCAGCCGCGCCGCCGGGATGCCGAAGATCAGCCCGACCAGCGCTGTCACGACGCCCGCGAGCGGGATCGCGAAGAACACCGGGATCGGTGCGTTGTTCGAGATGTAGGCCGAGGTGAAGGCGCCGAGCAGGAAGAAGGCGGCGTGCCCGATCGAGATCTGGCCGGTGAAGCCGACCAGGATGTTCAGGCCAAGTGCCGCGATCGAGAAAATGCCGATCTGGATCAGGATACTGAGCCAGTATCCGCCGAGGAATTGCGGCACGAGGCACAGCGCCAGCACTCCGGCGATCGCAAAATTGCGGCTGGTCGTGGTCGGGAAGATGGTGGTGTCCGCCGCATAGGAAGTGCGGAAATCACCAGCGGGGATGAGGGCAGGGCCGGCCATGGTCAGATCCGCTCGATGTCATGGGTGCCGAACAGGCCATACGGCTTGATCATCAGCACGATGATGAGGACGTAGAACGGTGCGATCTCGTAGAGATTGCCCCAGTGCAGATACTCGCTGTCGACATATTGCGCGATGTTCTCGAGCAGGCCGATGATGATGCCGCCGAGCACGGCGCCGCCGACGGAATCGAGCCCGCCGAGGATCGCCGCCGGAAACACCTTGATGCCGTAGGCCGCAAGGCCCGACGACACGCCGTTCACCACTGCGACCACGACGCCCGCGACCGCCGACACCGTGGCCGAGATCGCCCAGGCCATCGCGAACACGCTCTTGACGGAAATGCCGAGTGACTGGGCCACCTGCTGGTTGAACGCTGTGGCGCGCATCGCAAGACCGTATTTCGAGACGCGGAAGAACCAGGCCATGCCGATCATCATGGCGACCGACACCACGAGGCTCATGACATAGACGGTCTGGATCTGAAGTCCGAACAGGCTGACCGACTGGCTCTCGAACACGCGCGGGAACGGCTGCGGATTGACGCCGAACATCCATTTCAGCGTGGCCTGGAGCACGGTCGACAGGCCGATCGTCACCATGATCACCGAGATGATGGGTTCGCCGATCATCGGCCGCAGGATCAGGACCTGGATGGCGATGCCGAACGCGAACATGAACACCAGCGTCATCGGCATSYCGATCCAGAACGGCACCTGGTATTTCGCGAGCAGGGCCCAGCACACCCAGGCGCCGACCAGCAGCAATTCACCTTGCGCGAAGTTGACGACCTGCGTCGCCTTGTAGATCAGCACGAACGACATCGCGACTACGCCATAGAGCGTGCCGACCACGAGGCCGTTGACCAGGAGCTGGATGAGGAAGGCGGTGTTCATGTCGACTGACCCAACTCGTCATTGCCGCGCTTGACCCGGCAATCCATCAATGTGGACGGAAGCTTGTTCGGAAGAAGATGGATGCGCGGGTCAAGCCCGCGCATGACGATTACGTGTTTCACTCCGCCGCCTCCGCCAGATGTCCGGGGCCGCCCAGATCCACCACCCGCAGCGTCGTGCGCACGCGCTGCGTGGTGCCGTCCTGGAACCGGATGACGGTGTCGACCGGGATGTCGGCGTCGCCGCGGTAGATGGCGTCGATGATGCCGGCGTACTTCTCGTTGATGACGCTGCGGCGAACCTTTCGCGTACGGGTGAGCTCGCCGTCGTCGGCGTCGAGCTCCTTGTAGAGCAGCAGGAAGCGCGAGATGCGTTGTGCCGGCGGCAGCGTGGCGTTGACGGTCTCGACTTCCCTGCGGAGCAGGGCGTAGACCTCGGGACGCGAGGCCAGGTCGCTGTAGGTCGTGAACGAGAGCCGGTTCTTCTCCGCCCATTTCGAGATGATGGAGTAGCGGATGCAGATCATCGCGGCGAGCGCGTCGCGGCCCGCGCCCAGCACCACGGCTTCGGCGAYATAGGGCGAGAACTTCAGCTTGTTCTCGATGAATTGCGGCGAGAAGCGCTCGCCGCGCGAGGTCTCGGCGAGATCCTTGATGCGGTCGATGACCACGAGCTGGCGGTTCGCGTTGAAGTAACCGGCATCGCCAGAAAGCATCCAGCCGTCCCTGATGTCGGCAACGCTGGCTTCCGGGTTCTTGTAGTAGCCGAGAAACATGTTCGGATGCCGCACCACGATCTCGCCGACGCCGTGAATGTCGGCATTGTCGATGCGGATCTCGACGCTGTCGGCCATCGGCACGCCGGTGGTATCGGGATCGACCTTGCCCTCGGGATGCAGCGTGTAGGCGCCGAGCAACTCCGTCTGGCCATAGAGCGTGCGCAGCGGCACGCCCATGGCCTGGAAGAACTTGAAGGTATCGGGCCCGAGCGCCGCGCCGCCGGTCGCAGCCGAGCGCAGGCGGGTGAAGCCTAGGCGGTCGCGCAGCGCGCGGAACAGGATCGCGTCGGCATAGCCCGAGCGCTTGCCTTGTTCGAGTGCRGCGAGGCCCGTCTTCATTCCCACATCGAACAGGCGCTGCTTGAAGGGCGTCGCATCCATCACCTTGGCGCGGACGTCGGCCGCGATGGATTCCCAGACGCGTGGTGCAAACAGCACGAACGTCGGCGCGATTTCGCGCAAATCGTTCATCATGGTCTCGGGCTCTTCGACGAAGTTGATCTTCATCCGGCACAGCAGGCCTTTGCCGAGCACATAGACCTGCTCCATGATCCAGGGCAGCGGCAGCACCGAAACATATTCGTCGTCCGGCCCCTTCGGATCGAAGGCGAGATAGGTCGCGCAATGGCCGAGCACGCGGCCGGCGGCGAGCATCGCGAGTTTTGGATGCGAGGTGGTGCCCGACGTGGTGCAGAGGATCGCGACGTCCTCGCCCTTGGTGGCGTCGACAAGCCTGTCGTAAAGCTCCGGCTCGCGCGCGGCACGCGCACGGCCGAGCTCGGCGAATGTTTCCGCCGACATCAGCCGCGGATCGTCATATTTTCGCATCCCGCGCGGATCTGAATAGATGATGTGCTTCAGCCTCGGCACCCGTTCGGCCAGCACCAGCAGCTTGTCGACCTGCTCCTCGTCCTCGGCGAAGACGAGCTGCGCCTCGCCGTAATTGAGGAGGTAGGAGGCTTCCTCGTCCAGCACGTCACGATAGAGCCCGAGGCTCAATCCGCCGATCGCGTGGGCGGCGATTTCGGCCGCGACCCAGTCCGGACGGTTGTCGCCGATGATGCCGACGACGTCGCTGCGACCGAGGCCGAGCTCGACGAGGCCGAGCGCGAAATCGCGCACCCGCGTGTGGTAGTCATTCCAGGTGAACGGGCGCCACAGCCCGAGATCCTTTTCGCGCAACGCGATCTCGTTGCCGTGCTCCCTGGCATTGAGCCGGAGCATTTTGGGATAGGTATCCGCCTGCGCGACGCGGCCCGCATAGTCCATCATGCCGCGCTCTCCTGCGCCGGCGGCGCATCGTCGGGATCGACCAGCACCTCATCCTCCTCGCCGAGATAGGCGCGCCTGACATGGGGGTCGGCAAGCACCGCGGCCGGATCGCCCTCGGCGATCTTGCGGCCGAAATCGAGCACCATGACGCGGTGGGAGATGTCCATCACCACGCCCATATCGTGCTCGATCATCACCACCGTCATCCCGAACTCCTCGTTGAGGTCGACGATGTAGCGGGCCATGTCCTCTTTCTCCTCGAAATTCATGCCGGCCATCGGCTCGTCGAGGAGAATGAGGCGCGGCTCCAGCGCCATGGCGCGCGCCAGCTCCACGCGCTTGCGCAGGCCGTAGGAGAGGGTGCCGGCTTGCGCCTTTCGCACCGACTGGAGATCGAGGAAGTCGATGATTTCCTCGACCTTGCGGCGATGCTCGAGCTCCTCCTTGCGCGCGCCGGTCAGCCAGTAGAGCGAGCCCGTGAAGAAATTGTTCCTGAGGAGGTGATGGCGGCCGACCATGATGTTGTCGAGCACGCTCATGTGGTGGAATAGCGCGAGATTCTGGAAGGTGCGGCCGATGCCGAGCGAAGCGCGGGCGTTGGGCGTGAGGCCTGTGATATCGCGGCCCTGATAGAACAGCTGGCCTTCGGTCGGCTTGTAGCGGCCGGAAATACAGTTCACGATGGAGGTCTTGCCGGCGCCGTTGGGGCCGATGATCGAGAACAGCTCGCCATCCTTGATGGCGAAGCCGACATCGGTCAGCGCACGGACGCCGCCGAACCGCAGGGACACGCCGCGCACTTCAAGACTGGTAGCCACCAAACAAATCCCTCCCCGGTGATGGCGCTTTCAGTGGCGCTCTTCGTCGGTTGCTGTCGGGCGATCCTAGTACGGTCGTCCCGGTGAGGCCATGCAGCTATTGGTCTCGACCGGATCCCGCGCCACTCTCGTTCCCGGTCGGGATCAAAAGCCGCATCGCCCAAGGTGGCCCTCAATAGGGGAAAGCGCTATTTAGGAATGTCTCCCGCCTGACAATTCGGCGACAAAGTTTTTCGGGCGGCAGCGCCATCCTCTTTCGTCGGGTGGCGGCTGAAACGATCGTGTTGCAGTGCAGCAGAAGGATGGAGTGACGAAACGGTGCGGCTGGCTTCGGGATCATGATTTCAGAGGATCAACTGAAGCGCATTGCCGCCTGGTCGCGCGAGCTCACCGAGCGGGAGATCGAGGTCGCCCGCGCCGGAATCACGGAACGGTCCTACGGCACCGGTGAGACCGTCTTCATGCGCGGCGACAGGTTCGGTTATTGGGCCGGCATGGTCTTTGGCCTCGCCCGGATGGGCGGGGTCTCGCGCGACGGCAAGCAGACGAGCCTCGCGGGACTGACGGCCGGCGCCTGGTTCGGTGAGGGCAGCGTGCTGAAGAACGAGCCGCGCCGCTACGACGTGGTCGCACTTCGCGACAGCCGCATCGCGCTGATGGAGCGCTCTGCCTTCATGTGGCTGTTCGAGAACAGCGTCGGCTTCAACCGTTTCCTGGTCCGCCAGCTCAACGAGCGGCTCGGCCAGTTCATCGGCATGCTCGAGGTCAACCGCACGCTGGATGCCACGGCGCGGCTCGCCCGCAGCATCGCCTCGCTGTTCAACCCGATCCTCTATCCGGAATCGACCGCGCATCTGGAGATTACCCAGGAGGAGATCGGCGCGCTCTCGGGGATGTCGCGTCAGAACGCCAATCGCGCGCTGAACCGCCTGGAGAAGGAGGGACTGCTGCGGCTGGAGTACGGCGGCGTGACGATATTGGATATCGATCGGCTGCGCGGGTATGGGGATTAGCGACGGCTCTCTCCGTCGTCCCGGACAAGCGCAGCGAAGCGGAGCGTAGATCCGGGACCCATAACCACAGGATTGAGTTTGGCGAAGACTAGCGGTTACCAGCTTCGGGCCATGACCTCTCCCTGGGGTTWTGGGTCCCGGCCTTCGCCGGGACGACTCGGGGAGGAAGTTCGGTCAATTCGCTGCCGCCTTCGACCGCTTCTCCGCAAGCGCGCTCGCCATCGCCGAGATCAGCGGCCGCATGAAATAGGCCTCGTCGGCCGGCGAGATATCCGTCCGCAGCCCATGCGTGGCTAACTCGCCGGAAACCGCCGGACCCACCGACGCAATCAGCGTCCGCTCCAAGCCAGCGCGCAGGCGCGCCTCGCTGCCATGCGCCTTTGCGGCTTCGATCAGGCGGCGGACCTGGCCGAGATTGGTGAGCGCGATCGAATCGATCCGCCCGTCCGCCATGGCGTCGATGGCGGCGACGATGTTGGCGTCCGCCGCCTTGGCGTCGTAGACGTAGGGCAGCACGGTATCGACATCAGCACCTTGTGCGGCGAGCGCGCCGGTCAGCGCGCCGTGATCCTTGTCGGGATAGAGCTGGAGGCCGACACGGCGGCCCCTGAGATCGAGCCTTGCCAGCATCTCGATGACGCCCTCGGTGGTCGGCTTCTCCGTGGTCTGCTGTGGTTCGAGCGAGACCTCGCGCAGCGCTTTCCCAGGCTTTGGTCCGCGGGTGAATTTTCGTGCCTTGGCAAGTACCGCGACAAGAGCCTGGTCGATCCCGTGCGCGCGCGCGAGCTTCATGATTCGCCGCAGGCCTTCGCCGGTCATCAGCACGAGGTCGTCAAAGGGCTTGTCGATGGCGCGTCGGATCCAGGCCTCGACCGGGGCCGGGTCGGGCGCATCCTGGATGGTGAACATCGGGCACTGCACGACCTCGGCGCCTTGCTCGGCCAGAAGCTTCGAAAACTGCGCCTCCTCGCGCGTTTCCAGGATCAGGATACGGTAGCCGTTCAAGCGGTCGGCCATGGGCGTGCTCCGGTCAGTCAATCGCAATGGTACGTTCATCCTGACTCCGGGCTTCATGTTGAAGCAAGTCTTGGAATCAAGTCTTGGGATTGGCGCAAGGGTGGGGTCGGTGATAGAGCAGGACGCAAATCGCAGGTAGTTCCGCACCCGCTGCCCAAACCTTCATCAAGGCCCATGCCCGATCATCAATATGTCCTGACCCTGTCCTGTCCGGATCGTCCCGGCATCGTCTCGGCGGTGTCGACCTTCCTGGCTCACAACGGACAGAACATTCTCGACGCCCAGCAGTTCGACGACGTCGAGACCAAGAACTTCTTCATGCGCGTGGTGTTCACCGCGGCAGATCTCGCCGTCGAGCTTGCGGCGCTCCAGACCGGCTTCGCCGCGATCGCGGAACGTTTCGGCATGCAATGGCAGATGCGCGACCGCGCCGCGCATCGCAAGGTGATGCTGCTGGTGTCGAAATCCGACCATTGCCTGGTCGACATTCTCTATCGCTGGCGCATCGGCGAGCTGCCGATGATCCCGACCGCGATCGTCTCCAACCATCCGCGCGAGGTCTATGCCGGGCTCGATTTCGGCGGAATCCCGTTCCATCATCTGCCGATCACCAAGGAGACCAAGCGCGAGCAGGAGGCGCAGATCCTCGACCTCGTCGCCGAGACCGGCACCGATCTCGTGGTGCTCGCCCGCTACATGCAGATCCTGTCCGACGATCTCTCGGCCAAGCTCTCCGGCCGCTGCATCAACATCCACCACTCGTTCCTGCCCGGCTTCAAGGGCGCAAAACCCTATCACCAGGCCCATGAGCGTGGCGTGAAGCTGATCGGCGCCACCGCCCATTACGTTACCCGCGACCTCGACGAGGGCCCGATCGTCGACCAGGACGTCGAACGCATCAGCCACCGCGACACGCCCGAAGATCTCGTCCGCAAGGGCCGCGACATCGAGCGCCGCGTGCTCGCCCGCGCGATCCGCTACCATCTCGACGACCGCGTCATCCTCAACGGCCGCAAGACTGTGGTGTTTGTGGATTGATCCGGAGGTCATTCCGGGGCGCCTCGAAGAGGCGAACCTGGAATCTCGAGATTCTCAGGTGCGCAATTGCGCACCATGGTTCGCTGCTGACGCATCGCCCCGGAATGACGGCTATCCCTCAGCGCACTGCGCCGCTCGACGTGGTGCCCGTCGCGCCCTTCTKCGCCTGCTCTTCCTTCTCGCGATCCGCCGCCGGCAGCAGCCGCTTGCGCTCGCGCTCCTTCATGTAGGCCTCGTATTGCGGCGTGCCGACCCGCGGTGGGGCGTCGGCCGGCAGGCCGCCGGCCCATTGCGGGACGTAGTCGCCCATGCCGGCCGAGAGCTTTTCGTTGACCGTGCCGCAGCCGGACAGCCCCGCGGCGAGCGCGAGGAGGGCCAGGAGGGACCGGAAAGGCTTGGACATTGTGTGGGCGCGCGGGTTCGGTCTGGTTGGACGCCGGGTCAGGCTGGCGCCGTGAGAGTAGCCTTCAACAAGGTAAAATAGACTTATTCGAGGTAGGTATTTAATTACCGAGTTGCGGCCAGCCAAGGTCTCGCCGATGTACAAATTCTGCAAAAGAAAGACGAAATCCTCCATCCCCGCGGCCGGTCGCGTTTCTAGACTGCGGCCCGGGGCTCGCGACAAATTGGCTTGGTCGGCGAGGGGGCTTTTTCGTTGACAGGTCCATTTTATTTGTACAATCGTACAAATAGAAGCAGCCAAGGTCGCGTGCTCGGGGTCACCCCGACGTAACCGCGACATAGCTCTCCGCCGCGGAAATCGGGATGCTCGGCTTGCGCCGAATGGTCGCCAAACGTCCGATTGACAAGGGGGGCGCGAAGGACGCCATGTGACGCGCGATAGGGCTCGTGCGTGAGCTAAGGTGAAGCAAGGACCGGGCACTCGGTTCGGCGCACAAGAGGTCAGGAATGAAGGGGAGGGACATCTGATGTTCGAACGTAAGCAGCTTTCTTGTAAGTTCTCTTGGGCCGCCGCGGTGGCAGCCGTTGCCGGCCTCGTGGCCGTCGCGCCCGCCAAGGCCGAGGACACCGTCAAGGTCGGCCTGATCCTGCCGATGACGGGCGGCCAGGCCTCGACCGGCAAGCAGATCGAGAACGCGATCAAGCTCTACATGCAGCAGAAGGGCGACACCGTCGCCGGCAAGAAGGTCGAGATCATCCTCAAGGACGATGCTGCGATTCCGGACAAGACCAAGACCGCCGCGCAAGAGCTGATCGTCAACGACAAGGTCAATTTCATCGCGGGCTTCGGCGTGACGCCGGCGGCGCTCGCGGCCGCACCGCTCGCGACCCAAGCCAAGATCCCGGAAGTCGTGATGGCCGCCGGCACCTCCATCATCACCGAGCGCTCGCCCTATATCGTGCGCACCAGCTTCACGCTGGCGCAGTCCTCGACCATCATCGGCGATTGGGCGGTGAAGAACGGCATCAAGAAGGTGGCGACGCTGACCTCGGACTATGCGCCGGGCAATGACGCGCTCAACTTCTTCAAGGAGCATTTCGTCGGCGGTGGCGGCGAGGTGGTCGAAGAGGTCAAGACGCCGCTCGCCAATCCCGACTTCGCGCCGTTCCTCCAGCGCATGAAGGACGCCAAGCCCGACGCGATCTTCGTGTTCGTGCCGGCCGGCCAGGGCGGCAACTTCATGAAGCAATATGCCGAGCGCGGCCTCGACAAGGCGGGTATCAAGGTGATCGGACCGGGCGACGTCACCGACGACGATCTCCTCAATAACATGGGCGACGCCGTGCTCGGCACGGTTACCGCCCACCTCTATTCCGCGGCGCATCCCTCGCAGATGAACAAGGATTTCGTCGCGGCCTACAAGAAGGCGTACGGCACCCGTCCGGGCTTCATGGCGGTGAGCGGCTATGACGGCATCCACCTGATCTATGAAGCCTTGAAAAAGACCAATGGCGATACCGACGGCACCAAGCTGGTCGAGGCCATGAAGGGTCAGAAGTGGGAGAGCCCCCGCGGCCCGATTTCGATCGACCCCGAGACCCGCGACATCGTGCAGAACATCTACATCCGTAAGGTCGAGAAGGTCGACGGCGAGCTCTACAACGTCGAGTTCGCAACCTTCGAAGCCGTCAAGGATCTCGGCAAGACCAAGAAGTGACGCGCGAAAGCGCGTCATCCCCGAGCGCGCTTAGCGCGCATCGGGGATCTCGAAATTGCTGAAACGAGATTCCGGGTTCAGCGCTGCGCGCTGCCCCGGAATGACGAAAGACCGCCAGGATCAACCGACCCTCGATGACCTCTATCCTCACCAACCTGTTCGATGGCGTTGCCTACGGCATGCTGCTGTTCGTGCTCGCCTGCGGGCTCGCGGTCACGCTGGGGCTGATGAACTTCGTCAACCTGGCCCATGGCGCCTTCGCCATGGCCGGCGGCTATGTCTGCATGGTGCTGGTCAACCGGATGGGCTGGCCGTTCTTCGCGGCGCTGCCGCTCGCCTTCGTCTCCGCGGCAGCGATCGGCATCGCCCTCGAACGCACGCTGTACCGCCACCTCTATGCGCGCAGCCATCTCGACCAGGTGCTGTTCACGATCGGCCTGACCTTCATGTCGGTCGCCGCCGTTGACTACATCCAGGGCTCGTCGCGGGTCTTCATCAATCTGCCGGCCGCGCTCCAGGGCCAGTTCGACCTGTTCGGCGTCGGCATCGGCCGCTACCGGCTGATGATCATCGTGATCTGCGGTCTGCTCACCATTGCGCTCCAGATGGTGCTGGCCAAGACCCGTTTCGGCAGCCGCCTGCGCGCTGCCGTCGACGATCCCCGCGCCGCGAGCGGCCTCGGCATCAACGTGCCACAGGTGTTCGCCTTTACCTTCGCCTTCGGTTGCGGGCTCGCCGGCCTTGGCGGTGCGCTCAGCGCCGAGATCCTCGGGCTCGATCCGTATTTCCCGCTGAAGTTCATGATCTACTTCCTGATCGTGGTCACCGTCGGCGGCTCCTCCTCCATCACCGGCCCGTTCCTGGCCTCGCTCCTGCTCGGCATCGGCGATGTCGCCGGCAAATATTACGTGCCGAAGATGGGCCCCTTCGTGATCTACACCATGATGATCGTGATCCTGATCTGGCGCCCGAACGGCCTGTTCGGCCGCACGGCTGCGCGTTGAGTTCGCCGATGAGCGCTTCTTCCGACGTCGGTCATCACGCCCAGCGCCAGGCGCGCTGGCACTACGGCGAAGCCGCCTTCTGGCTCGTCGTGCTGGCCTGCGGCTTCGCATTTCCCACGCGCTATCTGATCATGACCGACATCCTGCGGCTGGCGCTGTTTGCGATGTCGCTCGATCTCATCCTCGGCTATGCCGGCATCGTCTCGCTCGGCCACGCCGCCTTCTTCGGCGTCGGCGCCTATGCTGCGGGGCTTCTCGCCTTGCATGGGATTATCAACGAGCCTGTGCTCGCGCTCGTGGCCGCAGGCCTCGCCGCGATGGTGCTCGGCTTCGCCACCAGCTTCCTGGTGATCCGTGGCGTTGATCTCACCCGGCTGATGGTGACGCTCGGCATTGCATTGCTGCTCGAGGCTCTCGCCGAGCGCTTCTCGAAAATCACCGGCGGCACCGACGGCCTGCAAGGCATCGAGATGCAGCCGATCTTCGGGGAAATCCCGTTCGACATGTTCGGCAAGACCGGCTTCTTCTATTCGCTGGCCGTGCTGTTCCTGCTGTTCCTGTTCGCTCGCCGCGTGGTGCATTCGCCGTTCGGACTGTCGTTGCGCGCGATCAAGAACAATCCGCTGCGGGCGGCCGCGATCGGCATCCCGGTCAATCGCCGCCTGATCGCGATCTACACGCTTGCGGCCTTTTATGCGGGTATTGCCGGCGCACTCTTCACCCAGACCACGGCGATCGCCTCGCTCGACGTGTTCGCCTTTGAACGCTCAGCCGACCTGATGCTGGTGCTGGTGATCGGCGGCACCGGCTATCTCTATGGCGGACTGGTCGGCGCTGTGATCTTCCGCATGCTCCAGGAATTGTTCTCCACCATCACCCCGCAATACTGGCAGTTCTGGATCGGCCTGGTGCTGGTCGTGATCGTGCTGGTCGGCCGCCAGCGCCTGCATCGCTGGGTGCTGTACGTGCCGAACCTCGTGATCAAGCAGTTTGCCGGGCGCAAGGCCGTCGTCGCCGTGCCGGAGAGCGACGCATGACCATCGCGCTCGAAACCCAAAACCTCGAAAAGCAGTTCGGCGGCCTTCGCGTCACCCGCGACCTGTCCCTGAAGATCGAACAGGGCGCCCGCCACGCGCTGATCGGCCCGAACGGCGCCGGCAAGACCACGGTGATCAACCAGCTCACCGGCGTGCTGAAGCCGAACTCGGGCCGCATCCTGCTCGAAGGACAGGACATCACCGACCTTGCCGTGCACAAGCGCGTGCTGCGCGGCCTGTCGCGCACCTTCCAGATCAATCAGCTCTATCCCGACCTGACCCCGCTCGAGACCATCGGTCTCGCCGTCTCCGAGCGCCTCGGCCATGGCGGCGAGTGGTGGCGGCGGATGGGCACGCGTAGCGATGTCAATGGCGAGATCGCCGATCTGCTGACGCGCTTCCATCTGCTCGACGTCATGAACGAGCAGACGGTGACGCTGCCTTACGGCAAGCAGCGCCTGCTCGAGATCGCGGTCGCGATCGCGGCCAAGCCGCGCGTGCTGCTGCTCGACGAACCCGCCGCCGGCGTGCCCGAAAGCGAGCGCCACGATATTCTCGCGGTCGTAGGCAGCCTGCCGCGCGACGTCACCGTGCTGCTGATCGAGCACGACATGGACCTCGTCTTCTCCTTCGCCGACCGCATCTCGGTGCTGGTCTCGGGCGCGCTGCTCACCGAAGGCCCGCCCGAGCAGGTCGCGCGCGACCCGCAGGTCAAGGCCGTCTATCTCGGCGAGGAGGCGGTCAATGTCTGACCTGCTCGCGATCGAATCCCTGCGCGCCGGCTATGGCGAGGCAGTCGTGCTGCCGAACATGTCCCTGCGTCTCGCCGAGGGGCAGGTGCTGGCGCTGCTCGGGCGCAACGGCACTGGCAAGACCACGCTGATCAACTCCATCGTCGGGGTCACTCGCCGCTTCTCCGGCTCGGTCGCGCTCGGCGGCACCGACGTCACGGCCTTGCGGCCCGACCAGCGGGCGCGCGCCGGCATCGGCTGGGTGCCGCAGGAGCGCAACATCTTTCGCTCCCTGACGGTCGAGGAGAACATGACGGCGGTGGCCCAGCCTGGCCCCTGGACGGTCGAAAGGGTCTACGAGATGTTCCCGCGGCTGAAGGAGCGGCGGGGCAATTTTGGCAACCAGCTCTCCGGCGGCGAGCAGCAGATGCTGGCGATCGGCCGCGCGCTGACCCTCAACCCGAAGGTCCTGCTGCTGGACGAGCCGACCGAGGGGCTTGCCCCCATCATCGTCGAGGAGCTCCTGAAGGCGATCGGCACGATCACCCGGGCGGGCGGCATCTGCTCGATCATCGTCGAGCAGAACGCGCAAAAGATTCTGGGGCTCGCCGACCGTGTTGTGATATTGGAGCGCGGAACGATCGTCCACGACGCCCCGAGCGCCGCGCTGAAG